>JAHFOZ010000633.1 GCA_023261405.1 Planctomycetota bacterium | reverse complement strand
GCGCGGTGAGCTCGTCCATGGACTTGCGCGTATTTTCCGAGTCCAGCATGACGAGACAGAAGACCTCCCACACCTCGATGGACTGGCCGGTCTCCTCGAAGATGCGGCGGCACTGGTCCACCCGCCGTATGTCCTCGAGGATCTCGGGGTTCACCCCGCGGGGGAGGACGACGGAGGCCGGGCTCATCGGCGGGGCGGCGGGCAGCGGCGCATCGACCTTCGGCAGCTCCGGCGGAGCAGCGGTCTCGACCTTCGCGGGAGCGGCGGCAGGCGCGGCCGCCGGCGGCGCGGCCTTCGGCAGGGCGGGCGGGGTGACGGGCTCGACCTGGAAGAGGGCGCGCGGAGTCGCTTCCGCCGCCGCGGCGGGCGGCGCGGAGGGAATCAGCGACCCGCCCGCGGCGGCCTCGACCCGCTCGAACCGGGGCGTCAACTGCGGACGCTCCCACTGGTCGATGGGGCTCGACGGCGGCGGAGGCGCCGGCCTGAATTCGCGCAGCGCCTTCCGGTAAGACTCCACCATCCCCAGGATCGCCCTCACCTTCTCGGAGGCGTCCGCGTGCGACTCCCCCGGCGCCGCCACCCACCTGGCGGCCGCGTCGCGCCCCTTCTGAGAGAGCGTGATGAACGCGATGACCAGCTCCAGCGTCTCCGCATCGTGCGGAATGTCGGGCACCTCCTGGAGAAAGGGGCGCAGTTTCCCCACCACGTCGCCGGTCTTGTGCCGGACTTGGTCGAGTTTCGCCACGATCGTCCGCGCGATCCCGCCGGCCCGGTAGGAGTCCCGCAGGCCGGTGTAGCGGTAGACTTCGCCTCGGATCATCTTGCGTTCCGCGCGGACCACCTGGAGCATCTCCCAGACTTCGCTCGGACGGCCGATCACCAGGCAGAGCCCCACGCCCGCCAGCGAGAAGTGGAGATCCTCGAAGAGATCGGGATCGACACCGGCCGGGAGGTCGGACATATCCTATGAATCATGATCGTTATTCGGGCTTTGTCAAGGCTCGTCGGAGGCGCGCCGGGGAGCGCGGGGTGACGGCTCATTAGATTGTGAACCGGGTGCGAGCCGCGGGGTCTCTGCTGATATAATCTCTTCTGACCGATGGCCCAAGAACCGGACGAGACCTCCTACGGGAAGACCGCGGCCAGCCTGGGGTTCGTCAGCGACGCCCAGGTGGAGGAGTGTCTCCACATCCAGGCCCGCATGCACGAGATGGGCATCGACGAGCCCCTGGGCGAGATCCTGGTCAAGAAACGCTACCTCACCCCCCAGCAGCACCAGGCCGTCCTGAAGAAACTGGGCGTCCACATCCACCCGATCCCCGGCTACACCCTCCACGGCCGGATCGGGCAGGGCGGGATGGGGACCGTCTACAAGGCGACCCAGACCAGCGTAAACCGTCTCGTGGCCGTGAAGGTCCTCTCGCCCGGGTTCGGGAAGGACCCCACGTTCGTGGCCCGCTTCTTCCAGGAAGCGCGCGCCGCCGGCAAGCTCAGCCACAAGAACCTGATCGCCGCCATCGACGTGGGCGAGGCCGCGGGCCTCTACTATTTCGTCATGGAGTTCGTCACCGGTCGGAGCTGCCGCGAGATCCTGAACAAGGAGGGCCCGTTCCCGGAGCCGCGGACCCTCGAGGTGGCGATCCAGATGGCCGAGGCCCTCGAGTACATCCACCAGAACAGCCTGGTCCACCGCGACATCAAGCCCGAGAACATCCTGCTCACCCCCGACGGGACGGTGAAGCTCTGCGACCTCGGGCTCGCGAAGTCCACCACGTCCGCGGAGCAATCCCTCACCCAGACGGGGTTTGCCGTGGGGACCCCCTTCTTCATGTCCCCCGAGCAGTGCCGCGGCATCAAGGACATCGATATCCGCGCCGACCTCTACTCCCTGGGCGCCTCGCTCTATTTCCTCCTCGCGGGCCGCCCTCCCTTCGAGGGGCAGAGCACGGTCGAAACCCTGACCCTCCACATGAATGCGCCGGTGCCCGACCCGCGCAAGGCCGTCCCCGGCCTCGGCAACGATTTCGCCCACGTGATCCGGAAATTGCTGGCCAAGGACCGGGAGGACCGGTACCCGACCCCGGCCGAACTCCTCGAGGACCTTCGGAACATCAAGGCCGGATCCTCGCCCCTGCACGCGCGGGCGCCCGCCCGCCCCCACAAGGCCCATCCGACGGTCCGGCTTCAGCCCGTCCACGTGAAACCCCGCTGGCCCTGGGCCGTCGGCGTCGCGGCGGCCGCCGTGCTCCTGGCGGGCATCGCGGCC
>JAHFOZ010000632.1 GCA_023261405.1 Planctomycetota bacterium | reverse complement strand
GAGGGGCCCAGCACCACGGCCCCCGCCCCGTCGCCGAAGAGGACGCAGGTGCCGCGGTCCTTGTAGTTGGTGACCCGCGTGAGCGTCTCGGCGCCCACCAGGAGGCAGCGCTTCGACTGGCCGCTCGACACGAGCGCGCGCCCTTGCGTCAGCGCGTAGGTGAAGCCGCTGCAGGCCGCGGTGAGGTCGCTGACCGCGGCGTCCCAGCACCCGAGCTGCTTCTGGACGTAGACCGAGGCGGGGGGGATGACCCGGTCGGGCGTGGAGGTCGCCAGGATCAGGGTGTCGATTTCCGCCGCCTTCACGCCGGCGGCCTCGAGCGCCCGCTCCGCCGCCTTCGCGGCGAGGTCGGAGGTGTTCTCGCCCGGGACGACCACGTGCCGCGTGCGGATCCCCGTGCGCTCCACGATCCAGGAGTCCTCGGTGTCGACGAGCTTCTCAAGCTCCGCGTTCGAGAGGATCTTCTCGGGGACGTGGGATCCGGTCCCCAGGACCTTGACCTTCATTCCCCTTCCTTGGACCAGCTGAACCACTTGGCGAACCAGGCGCTCCAGGAGAGCTTGCGGAGCTCGGCCACGATGTGGTCGTTCAGCTTGTCCACGATGCACTTGGAGGCGAGCTTGACGGCGTTGGTGATCGCGCGGGACCGTGCGCGGCCGTGGCACTTGATGACGATCCCCCGCACCCCCATGACCAGCGCGCCGCCGTACTCGGCGTGGTCCCAGCACTCCCGGGCCTTGAGGATCGTGGGGTTGTCCGCCAGCCCGTTGGTGAACTGGTTGAAGATGTAGCCCGAGATGCCCTCGGCCATCTTGAGCATGAGGTTGCCCACGAAGCCGTCGCAGACCACCACGTCGGCCTTCCCCTCGAGCATGCGGTGCGGCTCCACATTGCCCACGAACTCGAAGTTCAGCTCCGCCTTCTCGAGCAGCGCGTACGTCTCGCGGATCAGGTCCGTCCCCTTCTTGGACTCCTCGCCGATGTTGAGGAGCCCCACCCGCGGGAACCGCAGCTCCGGGCGGAGGTAGCGGATGTAGACCGCCCCCATCACGGCGTACTGGATGAGGTGGATGGGCTTGGAGTTCGGATTGGCCCCCGCGTCCAGGAGCGCGCAGGTGCCGCTCTTCGTGGGCATCGGGATGGTGATCGCGGGGCGCTTCACGCCCTCCAGGTTCCCCAGCCCGAAGATCGGGACGATCGCGCCGCCCACGAGGGCCCCCGTGTTCCCGGCCGAGATCGCCGCGTCCGCCTCGCCGCGTTTCACGAGGCGCAAGGCGACGCGGAGCGAGGAGTCGGGCTTCCCGCGGAGCGCCTTCGCGGGCTCCTCGTCCATCCCCACGACCTCGGAGGCGTGGACGATCTCCACGTTCTTCGGCATGTCGGGGCGGGAGAGGCGGTCCTTCTGTCCGACCAGGAGGAGGGTGGCGTCAGGATGGTGGCGTGCGGCTTCGATCACGCCCGCAACGACTTCGTCCGGCGCATGATCGCCGCCCATACCGTCGATCGCAATGCGCATCGATATCGGAGGCGAGTGGCCTGCCGACTACAGCTTCTTCATGTCGACGATCATCTCGCCCTTGTAGTAGCCGCACGTGCCGCAGACGCGGTGCGCCTGCTTGGGCTGGTTGCAGCGCGGGCAGGTCGAGAGATTCGGGACGTGGACATGGTGGTGGGAACGACGGCAGCCGCGCCACGAATTTGCGAGTTTCCGTTTCGGATTGGGCATAAAAGCTCCAGAGTTCCCCGTTTCCCCCGGCGCGAAGGAGGGAGTCTATGGGAAAGGACTCTTCTTTGCAAGCAGAATCAAGAATCAGGCGAGCTTCTCGCGCACGAGCCTCTCGAACGTTTCGAACCCCAGCGGGATCCTGGACGCGTCGCTCGCGCCCGCCTGCGCCTGGACCTCGCGGCCGCCGCCGCCCCCGCCGCAGGCCTTGCCGACCTCCTTCGCCAGGTCGCCGGCCTTCAACCCCTTGGACTTCACCAGGTCCTCGCGGACTCCGATCACGAACGCCGGCCGCTCCCCGCCGCCCGCGAGCGCCGCCGCGGCGAGCTTCTTCCCCTTGATGAGCGTGTCCATCACCTTGCGGAGTTCGTCCACCGTGGCGTCTTTGAGCTCCTTCATGGCGATCCTCTCGCCCCCTCCCACCTCGCGGGTCTCGATCTCGCCCGCCGGCAGGGCCGGGGCGACGGCCCGCGAACTGACCCGGGCCAGCTCGTCCTGCAGCTTCTGGATCTTCTTGAGCAGGTCCCCCTTGGGGGCCTTGAGC
>JAHFOZ010000272.1:1876-7420 GCA_023261405.1 Planctomycetota bacterium | reverse complement strand
CTCGAGCCCGAGGTCGCGTCGCGTCGTGGAGAACTTCACCGGGCAGTGGCTCGACCTGCGGCGCATCGACGCCACCTCGCCGGACGCCAGGCTTTACCCGGAGTTCGACGAGATGCTCCCGCGCATGATGGTCGGGGAGACGGAGGCCTTCTTCGCGGAGGTCCTCGCGAAGGACCTCCCGGTCGCGAGCTTCATCGACTCCGACTTCCTGATGCTCAACAGCCGTCTCGCCGTCCACTACGGAATCGAGGGCGTGGAGGGCGAATCGTTCCGGCGCGTGGCGCGGCCGGCCGGGAGCCCGCGCGGCGGCCTCCTCGCGCAGGCCGCGATCCTGAAGATCACCGCCAACGGGACCGTCACCTCGCCCGTGATGCGCGGCACCTGGGTCCTCAAGCGCCTCCTCGGCCAGCCGCCCGCCCCTCCCCCGGCGGACGCAGGATCCATCGAGCCCGACACGCGTGGCGCCACGACCGTGCGCGAGCAGCTCGCGAAGCACCGGAACGTCCCCGCCTGCGCCACCTGCCACCGCACGATCGACCCGCCCGGCTTCGCGCTCGAATGCTTCGACGTGATCGGGGGCTTCCGCGACCGCTACCGCTCGATGGACAAGGGCGAGCGGCCGACGACGAAGCTGCGCAACCGGTCCATCTGGGAGTACAAGTCCGGCCCCGCCGTGGACCCCTCGGGCGAGCTGGCCGACGGACGGAAGTTCTCCGGCATCGCCGAGTTCAAGGCCCTCCTCCTCGAGCAGAAGGAGCAGGTGCTGCGCAACCTCGCGGGGAGCCTGCTGGTCTACGGCAGCGGCGCGGGCCTGGAGTTCGCCGACCGGGAGGTCGTGGAGGATCTGGTCAAGCGCGTCGGCGCCTCGGGGGGCGGCCTCCGGACGCTGGTCCACGAGGTCGCCGCGAGCCGCCTCTTCCGGATGAAATGAGGGATCGCCGATGACGCCGAGCCTGTCCCGCCGCGCCTTCCTCCGGGGCTCCGGCGTGCTGCTGGGCCTGCCGCTCCTGGACGCGATGAGCCCAGCCGCCGCCCCGCCGCGCCGCATGGTCTGCGTCTGCACGAGCCTCGGCCTCCACGCGCCCGTCTTCTTCCCGAAGGAGACGGGCCCGGCATGGACCCCCACGCCCCACCTCGGGATCCTGCAGGAGCACCGGAAGGAGTTCACGATCTTCTCCGGGCTGTCCCACCCGGACCAGTCGGGCGCCGACGGCCACACCTCGGAGATGACCTGGCTCACCTCGGCGAAGCACCCGGGGCTGGGCGGCTTCCGGAACGGCATCTCCCTGGACCAGCTCGTGGCGGAGCGCATCGGCTTCGAGACGCGCGTCTCCTCGCTCGCGCTCGGCACGAGCGGCACGAGCCAGTCCTACACCCGCAGCGGCGTGATGATCCCCTCGGAGACCCGTCCCTCGAAGGTCTTCGCGCGGCTCTTCCTCGACGGGACCCCGCAGGAGATCGAGGCCCAGAGGCGGAAGCTGCGCGAGGGCCGCAGCATCATGGACGCGGTGGCCGCGGAGGCGAAGCGGCTCGAGGCGCGCGCGGGGGCGGCGGACCGGGAGAAGCTCGGCGAGTATTTCGCGTCGGTGCGCGAGATGGAGCTCCGGCTCGCCAAGGCGGACGAGTGGACGCTCAAGCCCAAGCCCAGGGTGGACGCGAAGGCCCCGCAGGACGTGGCGAACGAGTCCGACCTCGTGGGCCGCGCGCGTCTCCTCTTCGACCTCGTCCCGCTGGCGCTCGAGACCGATTCCACGCGCCTCGTGACCGTCCTCCTGCAGGGGCGCAACGACGTGCCGCCCGTCGCCGGCGTGACGATCGACCACCACAACCTCTCGCACCACGGCCAGGACCCCGCGAAGATCGCGCAGCTGCGGCTCATCGAGGCGGAGATCCTGAAGGCCTTCGCCGGCCTGCTCGCGGGCCTCAAGTCCCGGAAGGAGGGGGCCGCGACGCTC
Source organism: Planctomycetota bacterium (assembly GCA_023261405.1). GTDB lineage: Bacteria > Planctomycetota > MHYJ01 > MHYJ01 > JACPRB01 > JACQFK01. The sequence continues at coordinate 5,465 of JAHFOZ010000272.1, read as the reverse complement.
CTCGACTCGACGCTGCTGCTCTTCGGGAGCAACCTGGGAAACGCGAACTCGCACGACACGCGAAACCTCCCGATTCTCCTGGCGGGCGGCGGCTTCCGCCACGGTTCCCACCTCGCGTACGACGCGAAGAAGAACACGCCCCTCTGCAACCTCTTCGTGACGATGCTCCGGCGGATGGGGACGGAGATCGACGCCTTCGGGTCGAGCACGGCCGCTTCCCTGCCGGGGCTGGAGCTCGGGGGCTAGGACCCCCTACAACTCACCGCGGAGAAAACGAAGGGCACGGAGAGAACCGAACAGTCGGGGTGCCCCCATCTTTGACGCGCCTCTTCGTTTCCTCATACCCCGCAGAGCTTGCTTCCGGGAGGCGGGACCGCGAGAATGGCGACCGCACTTAAGGAAGCCCCCATGAAGATCCCCCTGATCGCGGCGATCGGCTTGACGTTCCAGGCGGCGGCCGTCGACGACCTTTACAAGTTCAAGGTCGACACGACGTGGACCTACAAGCGCCTCGAGAACGGGGTGGAGAAGAAGGTCACCGCGCGCGTCGCGGCCGTCGAGGAGGGCAGGGTCCGCCTCGAGTGGAAGACCTTCGACAAGGAGGGCACCCGGGAGGAGACTTCCGCGGTCACCTGGTCGGTCGTCGAGGGCATCCTCACCGCCGAGGCGCGGACGAAGCGCGAAGGGGAGGAGGACCAGGTGCTCACCTTCGGCCTCCTCAAGGCGGGCTCGAAGAAGGACGACACCTGGACGACGCCGCTCGGGAACTGGACGCACCTGGGCACGGTCGAGGTCGCCGTCCCGGCCGGGACCTGGAAGGACGCGGTGCGGAGCCGGCTCAAGATCGGCGACGACACGAAGATCGAGTTCACCCTCGTCCCCAAGGTGGGGCTCGTGAAGATCGAGATCCAGAACGACGCCGGAGAGAACAGCTTCGCGCTCACCGAGTTCAAGGAGCCGAAGAAGTAACACAGGCCGCAAAGCGCGCCGCCACGAGCCAGCCCGGGAAGAAGCCCGCCTCGCAGGGGGAGCCCTCGGCCACGAACCCTTCGGGCAGCCGCGCGGGGGGCGGGCCCGTCACGAAAGTCGCCCGGGCGCCGGGGGCCGCCGCGCGGGCGAGATCCCGCTCCAATCCTCCCAAGTCCATCCCCCCGAGCATGAAGGCATCCACCGAGCGCTCCGGGAGCGCGCGCAGGTAGTCCCCGGGCCCCTCGTCCACGATGAGGACGCGGTTGGCCAGTTCCTTGGCGGCCTCGAACCCCGCGGGCGGGAGGGCCGGCGGCGGAGAGAAGATCCTCCCCTCGACCAGCAGGCGCTCCATCGTCGCGGCGGACGCCTCGAAGGCGCGCTCCCAGACCCACGGCGCGAAACGCTTCCAGAGGAAGCTGCCCCATTCGGAGCGATACGCGAGCCGCCGCTCCTCCTCGGAGTCCAGGGCGCAGAGGCGCCCCAGCTTCGCGCCCCCCTGGACCAGGAGGGCGAAGCGGCGGAAGGCCGCGAGCCGGCGCTCGAAGGTCCCCTGCCCCGCCAGCCCGGCGTCCAGAAGCCCCGGCCGCGCGAGCCAGAACTCGTCCGTCTCCCGGGGGAGCAGCCATCTCACCCGGACATAGAGCGCCCGGCGGCGCCGCGAGGGGCGGAACCCGGCCAGCTCCAGGTACTCGGAGTGCCCTAGCGCCTTCACCGCCGCCAGCTTGAGCCAGGCCAGGTGGAGCTGCGCCGGATTCCGGTCGATCACCGCCACCCGCCGCGGCCGGGCGGAGAGGAGCCGGAGCACCCGGTCGCCCCCCTCCGCGGTCAAAAGCACGGCGGCGCCGGGGGCCGGGAACGGAGGATCAGGGAGCCGATCGCAGCCCTGGGACAGCCCCGCCATCCCCTCACCTCCGATAGAGCGCCGCCAGGGCCTGCAGGGCCTTCCGGACCTGCGCGCGATTCACGACGCGCCAGGCGTAGCGGGCCGGCGGCCGGCGATATCCCTGCCTCCGGTGGAGCCGCGTGTGATGGGCCATCGTGCTTCCTCCTGAAGAAACCTGGCGGAGGTGTGGCAAGCGGCGTGCCGCGCCGGTTCCACCGCGGAAAGGCGGACGGGTGCGCAAGGGGATGCGCGCCTTCGCACTTGCGGGCTCGCGCTTCGGCGGTGCAGGCGTTCCTTTTTCTTCAACACCCCGCTCCGCTGATGGTATAGTCAGCGCCTTCGGGAGGAAACCGGATGAAAGCCGCCATCGCCGCCGCCGTGCTCCTGGCCGCCGCCGCCACGGCGTGGGCCCAGGACCAGCAGCTCGGGGCCCGCACCAAGGCCATGGGAGGCAGCTACACCGCATTCGAGGACGATCCCGTCTCCGTGTGGCTCAACCCCGCGGGGATCGCCACGCAGACCGACCAGATGTCCGTGGCCTACCAGACCTACACGGCCTACCCCAGGGGCCGCGAGCGCGGCCCGGGCGACACGATCGTCTTCACGGTGGAGCCCGAGACGGTGATGAGCGAGCCCGCCCTCCTCCCCTCTTTCATCGGATTCGTGTTCGCGCTCGGCACCCCGGAGTCCCCCATGGCCGTGGGCATCTGCTACGCGCAGCCCTACCTGCTCAACTACGCGATGGACCAGGTCACCGACCCCAACCAGACGACCTTCCAGCCCGAGGCGGAGGTCGAGCAGTCCTTCTCCCGCTTCCGCGTCGCCTTCGCCAAGGACTTCTTCTTCAAGGAACGCGGCCAGACGGGCTTCTTCACCCATCTCTCCGTGGGGCTGGGCCTCGATGTCGGCGTCGAGAAATGGGATTTCTCCGGCCCCGGCGAGGAGACCCGGGACACCACCACCGGCTTCGGCGGCGGCTTCGGCCTCCTCCTGGGCATCTACGACAACACCGACGACTTCAAAGTGAACTTCGGCGTCGCCTACCAGAGCGCGCTCCACTACAACTTCGAGTTCGAGACGGACATCCTGCCCGCGTTCGACATGCCCCAGCAGCTCAACGTGGGCATGACCTTCTACCTTTTCAAGGGAACCCCTCTCCGGATGACGGCCGACCTCCAGTGGATTGACTGGAGCGCGACCGCCGAGGACCCCCTCTTTGGCCAGTTCGAGTCGTTCGAGGACGCGCTGAACTACTCGGTGGGCTTCGAGTACCGGATGAAAGTCCCGGGATCCGACAAGGTGAGCTTCTCGCCGCGCGCCGGCTACCGCCGTTTCGACGCTCCGTGGTCCGACCCCGACAACCTCCCCATGACGGGCGCCTACCGCCTGGTCCTCGACACCAAGGCCGAGGCGTTCAACATCTTCACCTTCGGATTCGGCGTGGGCTGGAGCTCGGAGGCCGGCAAGAGCCGCTCGGTGGACCTGGCGGCCGACGTGGGCGGCGACGCGTTCAACGTGGCGATCGGATTGACGTTCGAGTTTTAGGTCCGACGGCGCCGCGACCCCGCCGCCGCGATCAGCGCCAGCCCCAGGAACGCCTCGAGACCCGTCAGACCGCAGCCGCTGCTGCTGTCCGACCCGGCAACCACCGCCCCCCCGGAGACCGTCACCGTGACCGGGTCCGCGGCGCTCTGCGCCGCCCCGTCGCTCACGCTCAGCGCGAAGATGTAGGTCCCT
>JAHFOZ010000272.1:0-1818 GCA_023261405.1 Planctomycetota bacterium | reverse complement strand
CCGGATTGGAGAGCGCGGCCGCCGGACCCGAGACCTGTGACCAGAAGGCCAGGAGTCCCGTCCCCGGACCGGTCACGAGGTCCGTGTCAGCCGGGTCGGCGCTGGCGGAGCCGTCGAGCGTGACCGCCACGCCCCGGATGCCCGTCAGGTCGCCCCCCGCGTTCGCGACGGGAGCCTGGTTGCCACCCGCGACATCCACGACCACGGAGACGCTGGCCGTGTCCCGGAGGCCGGAGGCGTCGATCACGGTGAGCTCGAACACGTAGAGCCCGGCCACTGGGACCGCGAAGAAGCGGGCGTCAGAGGGAAGGGTCGTGGAGAGCTGGACCCGCGGCCCCGACACCTGCTCCCAGCGGTACGTGAGCCCGGTGCCCGTGCTCGCGGAGCCCTGAAGATCCACGAATCCCACGGTGTCCAGCACGTGCCCGTCGGTTGGAAGTCCGTCGTCCGTCGGGTCGAGCCGCGCGACCGCATCCGGGACCAGGTCGCCCGAGACCGAGACGACCTGGACCGTCACCTGCACGGGCGAACCCTGCTGTCCGGCGCTGAGCGTGACGAGCTGGAACACGTAGGTCCCGGACACCGGCGGCGTGAACGAGGGGCTCGCGCCATCCGGGTTGTCCAGGATCACCGACGGCCCGCCCACCTGGATCCACGCGTAGGAGACCGGGGTGCCGTCCGGATCGAAACTCGCGCTCCCGTCCAGGGTCACGACCGTCCCCGCCACGACCTCTCCCGGGGGAGAGGCCACCGCGGGCGCCGCCACGGGCGCGCCGTTGCCCGGGGCGACCACGAGCACCATCACGGAATCCGGCGCGCTCGCCACGCCGGCGGAGTCGGTCACGACCAGCGAAAAACTGTAGACCCCCGGCACGGTGGGCGTGAAGGAAGGGGTCGCGGTCGAGGCCCCCGCCAGGAGCCCCGAGGGCTGCCACTGGTACGTGAGGGAGTTGCTGTCCGGGTCGGTGCTGAGCCGGCCATCGAGCGTCACGAGCGTGCCCGCGGCGGCGGTACGGTCGGCCCCCGCATCCGCCGCCGGGGGCCGGTTGCCGGACTGTCCTTGCACGAAGACAAAGACGTTGTCCGTGTCCGTGGCGCCGCCGGAGTCCGTCACGGTCAACTGGAACTCAAGGACCGCGCCGCCGTTCGCGACCCCGACCAGGTCGGTCGTGTCGAAGAAGGCCGCGGTCGGACCGGATGGGTTGAGAGCCACGGTCGGACCACCGACCTGCGTCCAGATCAGCGACACCAGGGGCGCCCCGTTGGAGTCCACGGAGCCCAAGCCGTCCATCTTCACGGAGGCCCCGAAGTCGGCCGCCTGGTCGGGCCCCGCGTCGGCGGTGGGGGGCAGGTTGTAGATCGTGATGACCACCGTGTCCGTGGAGACCTCCAGGCCGTCGCTCACGACCAGGCGGAACGTGTACGCGCCGGACGTGATCGCGAAGAAGGAGGGCGCCGGCGTGGTCCCGCCCGTCAGCGTCACGGCCGCCGGGCCGCCGATCTGGGCCCAGAGGTACGCGATCGGCTGGCCGTCGGGGTCGCTGCTGCCGGTCCCGTCGAGGGTGTAGGTGGAGGGGGGCACGGTCTGATCCAACCCGGCGCTCGCCACGGGTTTCGTGTTGTTGGTGGAGGTCGGAAGGGAGTTCCCGTTGGTATCGAGGAGCGCGCCGCCGAACCCGTCCTCCAGGTACCTGTAGACCGGGGGACCCGCGGTCCCGGTGTTGTCGGCCAGGGTGATCGTGACGGTGTTCCCGAAGATGACGACGTTCGCGTCGCTGCGTCCGAAGAGGAGATCGGTGAAGCCGTCGGCATCGACGA
>JAHFOZ010000271.1 GCA_023261405.1 Planctomycetota bacterium | reverse complement strand
GCTCGACTTCTTCAGTTCATCGATGGACCGAGCGACATGCTTGAGGCCCTGGCGCAGGGTCTCCTCGTGCATGCCGGCAGAGACGCGGATGAAGCCGCGCAGGCCGAAGAAATCGCCGGGTACCACCAGGGTCGAGTGTTTCTCGCGGAGCAGGGCGGAGAGGGGCAGGGAGTCCACGCCCGCGGGCAGCTTCACCAGGCAGACGGTGCCGCCGTCCGGCTTCACCCAGGCGAGGTCCGTCCGCCCGCCGACCCAGTCGCCGATGATCTTGAAGTTCGCGAGGGCGATCGCCCGGCAGCGTTCGGCCAGTTCAGGGGCTCGCCTCAGGGCCTCGAGGGCGATCGTCTCGCTCGGGATGGGCAGGTCGCATTCGATGTAGTCGAGCGCGAGGCGCGCATTCTGGATCAGGGGCTCCGCAGCGACGATCCAGCCGATGCGCAGGCCGCCGAGTCCGTAGACCTTTGAAAGGCTGCCGATGGAGACCAGGTTGGGGCCCAGAGTCGCGGCGGGCTTGAGCCCCGGGACGAAGGCGCTGTCGAGATAGACCTCGCTCACGATCACCGTGGCGCCGGTGTCGCGGGCCATCTGGCCGATCGACTGCATCTTCTCGGGGCTGGTGGCGGCGCCCGAGGGGTTGTGCGTGTTGGTGAGCAGGATGGCGCGCGTGGCGCGGCCGATGTGGCGCTCCAGGTCCTCAAGCTCGATCTGGAAGCCGCGTTCGAATCGGCGCTCCAGGGAGCGGAGCTCCGCGCCGCGCTCGAGGGCTGCCTTCTGCAGGGGCTCGTAGCACGGGGATTCGAGGAGGATTTGGTCGCGGGGGGAGAGGACGGCGCAGCACGCCAGGTAGATGCCCATGGTCGCGCCGGAGGTGACGAGCACCTGGGAGCGGGAGACTCCATAGCGTTTGGCGAGCAGGATGCGGAGTTCGGCCACGCCTTCGTCGTCGGGCGCGGAGAGCTGGAGGTGCTCGGCGGTGAGCCCGAGCTCGGCCCTCGAGAGGCCCGCGATGTTGGAGCGGGCCAGGTCGTACTTGACGCGACCCATGTGGGTGCGTGCCCACTCGAGGTACTCGATCTTCCGGAAGCTCATTCCCCCGAGCCTGAGAACTCGTAGATCTTGAGCGAGGGGCCCCGGTAGCCTTCGATGGGCTTGGTGAAGGTGTGGAGCATGCCCGTGGCGGCGCAGCGATGGCCCACGTGGCGGAGCCAGTCGTCCCCGCTGGCAAACTGGTCGAAGTGCGGGATGTAGACCTTGAGGCCGCTGGCGAGGGTCAGGACGCCCGTCTTGAAGTTCTCATGGTCGAAGACGCCGACGATCGTGACGTCCTGGCCGGACCACGGTTCGAGGTCGCCATGGTCGCGCGCGGCGCTGGGCCCCGAGACCCCGGAGGCTGAGAGCGTCTGGGCGGTCCGGCTCACGGGGGCCTCTTCGGACTCCTCGGTGGCGCAGCCGGCGGCGAGGAGGAGAACGGCGGCTAAGCAGCGCATGCAACCTCGATTATACGTTCTGGGATGGGACGGGCAATGAAAAGCGGGCTCCGACAAAAAGCGTTGAGTCCCCCTACTGGACGTGCTAGAACGACGGGCCCTTGCAAGGAGGAAGCGTGAAGATTACGGCGGTGAAGAGCCGCGAGGTCCTGGATTCGCGCGGCAACCCCACGGTCGAGGTGGACGTCTGGGCGGATGGGATCCTCGGCCGTGCGGCGGTGCCCTCCGGGGCCTCCACGGGCGAGCGCGAGGCGATCGAGTTGCGCGACGGCGACAAGGGCCGCTACCTCGGCAAGGGCGTGCAGACGGCCGTGAGGAACGTGAACGAGGTGATCGGACCGCGCCTCCTCGGCATGGACGCCTCGAGCCAGAAGTTTGTGGACGAAATCATGATCGAGATGGACGGGACGCCCATCAAGTCGAAGCTGGGCGCGAACGCCATCCTCGGCGTCTCTATGGCGGTGGCCCGCGCGGCGGCGAACGCGTCGAAGAAACCGCTCTATGAGTATCTCTCGCATGGGAAGGGGGTCACGCTCCCGGTGCCGTTCATGAACGTGATCAACGGGGGGGCGCACGCGGACAACACCATCGACTTCCAGGAATTCATGGTCGTGCCCCGGAAGTTCCCAAGTTTCCGGGAGGCGATCCGGGCGGGGGTCGAGACCTTCCACACGCTCAAGGCCATCCTCAAGAAGAAGGGCTGTTCCACGAACGTGGGCGACGAAGGCGGCTTCGCGCCGAACCTGGGGTCGATCGGCGAGGTCCTGGACACCCTGATGGAGGCGATCGAGAAGGCGGGCTACGCGGGGAAGATCCAGCTCGCGCTCGACGTGGCGGCGAGCGAACTCTGGAAGGACGGTTCGTACGTCTTCAAGAAGTCGGACAAGAGCGTGAAGTCGAGCGACGAGATGACCTCGCTCTACGAAGGCTGGTGCGCGAAGTACCCGCTGGTGTCGATCGAGGACGGGCTGGGCGAGAACGACTGGAAGGGCTGGAAGCGCCACACGGAGCGGCTGGGGAAGAAGACCCAGCTCGTGGGCGACGACCTCTTCGTGACGAACACGGAGATCCTCCGGAAGGGCATCAAGGAGGGGATCGCCAACGCCATCCTGATCAAGGTGAACCAGATCGGCACGATCACCGAGACCGTGAACGCGGTGCTCATGGCGCAGGAGGCCAGGTACGGCGCGATGATCTCCCACCGCTCGGGCGAGACCGAGGACTCGACCATCGCCGACCTCGCGGTGGCCCTGAACGCCGGCATGATCAAGACCGGCTCGGCGAGCCGCTCCGACCGCATGGCGAAGTACAACCAGCTGCTGCGGATCGAGGAGGAGCTGGGCTCGCGGGCGAGGTACGCGGGGGCCGTTTGAACCCGGCAACGTGCCGGGCCCTCAGTCCACTTTGGTCCAGAGCGAGCTCTCGTGGAAAATGCCGAGCTTTCTCATCATCCGTTCGGCAGGCATGTACAGCTTGCGCGCACTTGAGTCCCTGGCGAACTCCGCAGTCCTATTGAAGTAAAAGTAGGCCCAGAGGCCACCCCCGGCCGAATGCCCGTTGGCGATGACGAACCCGGCGAATGAGCCCACGTAGACGGCGGCGATGATGATGGCCACGTGCTTAAGCGCACGCCAGATCGTCCACGGCCGGGGCGGGATCTCTTCGGGTTCCACGCAGGAAGTATACCCCGCCCGGTGCGGGCTCAGGCCCGCCCGATGAAGCGCCGCGACTTGGCCGGGGTGAGGTCGTCCTTCAGATCGTAGTGCACCGGGGCGCCCGTCGGGAGCTCGAGGTTCACCACGGCGTCGTCCGACATCCCTTCGAGGTGCTTCATCAGGCCGCGCAGGGAGTTGCCGTGGGCGGCGACGATCACGCGCTTGCCGTCGAGGAGGGCGGGGGCGATGGCGTCGTGCCAATAGGGGAGAGTCCGCGCGATCGTGTCCTTGAGCGACTCGGTTTTCGGCATGACGCCCGGAAGGTAGCGGCCGTCGTTGCCCGGCCACTTCGGGTCCCACGAGGCGAGGGCGGGGGGAGGCACATCGTAGCTGCGGCGCCAGATCTTCACCTGCTCGTCGCCGTGCTTGGCCGCCGTCTCGGCCTTGTTGAGGCCCTGGAGGGCGCCGTAGTGGCGCTCGTTCAATCGCCAGTGCTTGTGCACGGGGATCCAGAAGAGGTCCATCTCGTCGAGCACGCACGAGAGGGTCGTGGTGGCGCGCCTCAGGACCGACGTGAAGGCGACGTCGAAGGCGAAGCCCTCTTTCTTCAGGAGGCGGCCGGCCGCCTTGGCCTCCTGGAGGCCCTTTTCGCTGAGCCCCACGTCGACCCAGCCCGTGAACCGGTTCTCCCGGTTCCAGGTGCTCTCGCCGTGGCGGATGAGGATGAGCTGCTTCATGGCGGAGCAAGCCTACCACAAGCTCCCGAGCATGTTAACGAATTCGGGGTCACCGGGAGCGTCCCAGCGGATCCGCCAGGAACTTCTTCTGGCAGGTGGCGCAGAGATCGAAGCGGAAGTCGCGGTGGACCTCGTCCTGGGCCTTCTCCGCGGAGTAATCCTTGAGCTTTTCCAGGAGTGCGTGCAGTTCCTCCTCGACGCGCGCCAGGTCCTCGCTCGTGATCTCGAGCGGGTCGTAGGCGGACTTCACCTCGATCCGCACCTCGTAGCGGACCGGGGCGTCGAGAAGGAGGCCGTTGCCGCAGCGATCGCAGGTAAAATGATCCATGGACGCATTATAGGGTGCCGTCCCGTCGTCGGGTATCTGAAGGGAGACCCAGCCATGGTCCTCGCGCTGCTGATGTGCCTCCAGGAGAAGGTGGAGGTGAAGGCCCACCAGTCCTTCTACTTCATCCACGTCCCCACGGCCTACAGCGACCGGAAGTCCTGGCCGCTGATCGTCGACCTGCACGCCGCCGGCGGCGAGGACGAGGCCCGGCGCGAGCTGGGGGAGTGGGCGGAACTGGCGGAGCGGCGCGGCTACATCGTCGTCGCGCCCAAGTCGCGCACGAAGGAGTGGGGGACGGGGAAGGCGGCGTCCGACGCAGCCTTCCTGCGTGCGTGCCTGGACGCCGTGAAGACGAAGTACCGTGTGGACCCCGAGCGGGTCCTGTTCGCCGGCTTCGGTCGCGGGGCCGCGTACGCCCTGGAGTTCGGGGCCGAGCACAAGGACCTCCTGGCCGGCTGCGCCATCCTCATGCCCACGGAAGTGAAGTCCGCGAGGAAGGGGCCCCCCACGATCATCCTGACGGGCTCCGACGAGGCGGGCTGGCAGCGGGGACTGGCGGCGTCCACCGCGCTGAGCGAGGCGGAGGCCGACGTCACGATGCGGAAGCTCAAGGGGGACTCTGCCGACTTCCCGGCCCGCGACGAGTACGCGGGCCTGCTCGACTGGTTCGAGAAGAAGGTCAAGCCGCGCGGCGACCTGGAGACCGTGGAGGCCTTCGTGGCGGCGCGGCGCTACCTGGACGCGTCGCTGATCCTCGCCGGCCTGCTGGAGCGCCCGGAGGCCACGCTGCCCGTGAGGTGGAACCTGAACCGCCTCGAGGGCCGGGGGCTCATCGAACTGGGCAAGGTGGAGATTGCCGTCTCCGAACAGCGCTACGTGGACGCGGTGCTGCGCTGCCGGGAGGCCGCCGCCCAGTACGCGTGGCTGCCCTGCGGGGAGCGGGCCCGCAAGCGGCTGGAGGCGCTGGAGGCCGACCCGCGCGTGAGGCGGCAGCTGGAGAAGGACAATTAGTTCCGGTTGAACGTCAGCCGGTCGCGGCGGACCCGGACGGTCACCGCATCGCCCTCGGAGAGCCTCCCCTCGACCAGCATCTCGGAGAGCACGCCCTCCACCTCGCGTTCCACCGTGCGGCGCAGCTCGCGCGCGCCGTGCTCGGGCGCGAAGCTCTTCTCCGCGAGGAAGCGCGGGACCTCGCCGTCGTAGCGCAGCGTCAGCGGGACCGCGGCCGCGTGCTTGCGGACCTCCTCGAGGAAGATCCCCGCGATCCTCTCGCACTCCGCCAGGCCGATCGGGTTGAAGAAGACCACCTCGGTGAGGCGGTTCAGGAACTCCGGTCGGAATCCGGCCTTGAGCGCCCGGGTGAACTCGGCGAGGAGCCCCTCGGGGTCGCCACCGCCGCGGGCGAAGCCGATCCGGTTCTTCAGGGCCTCCGCCTCCTCAGACCCCACGTTCGAGGTGAGGATGAGCACCACGTCGGAGAAGGGGATGCGGGCGCCCTTGTTGTCGGTGACGAAGCCCTCGTCCATGGCCTGAAGGAGGAGGTTGCAGACCTTGGGATCGGATTTCTCGATCTCGTCGAAGAGGACGGTCTGGGGCCCGGAGTTCCGCTGGAGCTCCGAGAGCAGGCCGCCCTGGTCGTGGCCGATGTAGCCGGGAGGCGAGCCGATGAGCTTGGCGTACTCGTGGGGAAGGGCGTACTCGGAGCAGTCCACCCGGAGCATCCGGGCGAGATCGTGAAAGAGGTATTGGGTGAGGGCCTTGGCGAGCTCGGTCTTCCCCACGCCCGTCTGGCCCACGAAGAAGAACGTGGCGATGGGGCGAGCGGGATCGCGGAGTCCCGTGAGGGCCTTCTTCAGCGAGCGGGAAACGCTCGCGATGGCCGCGTCCTGGCCCACGACCCGGCGGGCCAGCGTCTCCTCCATGCCGTGGAGGCGACGGAAGTCCGGGCGGGCGGCGGGCGGTTCGAGGAGGTGGATCTGTCCGGCCTCTTCCGGGGCCTCGATCGTCACCTGATGGATTTCGAGCGAGGGGTTCACGCCCACGCAGAGGTCGTAGAGGGCCTCCTCGTGCTCGAGGAGCCGCGGGGTTGGGCTGAGGACGCAGGCGTTCACCACGAGGCCGACGTAGCTGCGGCGGTCGGTGATGCGGGCGGTCCTGAGAAGCTGCCCGATATCGTCGGCGGTGAACCGGCGCACCTTGACGAAGGCGTCGACGGCTCCGAGGAACTTCAGGACGACGTTCGGCTCCATCCGCATCATGCTGCAAGTCCTTACTCCCTGTATTCTACGACGCGGAGGAGGCTAGCGCAGGGAAAAGTGCCTTGTGAGGAAGAGGGTGCCGGCACAGGCCGCGATCGTGAGGGCGGCAGTCACGAACGTGATCTTGCCGAATTTCCCGGCCGCGGGCATGCGGACGAAATTGATCAGCAGGAGCAGGAAGCCGACCGGGGCCGTCCCGAGGATGCCGTACTTCATCCAGGCGGCGGGTTGCTGAACATTGAAGAGCCTGATCGCGCCGATCCCGAGGGGGCCCAGGGCCGCCACGAAGAGCGCCATGCGGAGGCGGGAGATGCCATCCTCGAGGGCGCGGGTGTGTACCGCGTCGTCGGCGAATTTCTGGTAGTCCTTGTCGGGGCTCATGGCGTCAGGATGATCTTACCAAAGGCCTCGCGGGACTCCAAGCGCCGGTGGGCTTCGCGGGCGTCCTTCAGGGGGAGCACCGAGTCGATGACGGGGCGGACCTTCCCTTCGAAGAGGAGCCGGAGCGCGTCGGCCAGCTCTTTGTTGTTGCCCATCGTGCATCCGATGATCTCCAGCTGCCGGTAGAAGACCTGGCGCAGGTCTTCGGCGGGGTCGTGACCGGAGGTTGCGCCGCAGGTGACCAGGCGGCCGCCGCGGCGGAGGCACTGGAGGCTGCGGGTCCAGGTGTCCTTGCCGATGTAATCGACCACCAGGTCCACGCCGCGTTTGCCGGTGAGGTTGCGTACCCGGGCGAGTACGTCTTCTTTCGTGTGATTGATGACGGCGTCGGCGCCCAGGGCGCGAAGCTTGTCGCACTTGGCGTCGGTGGAGGCGGTGGCGATGACCCGGGCGCCGGCCGCCCTGGCGATCTGGACACAGGCGGTACCCACGCCCGCCCCGGCGCTCCAGATCAGGACGTCCTCGGAGGTCTTGAGGCGTCCCCGGGTGAGGAGCATCCTCCAGGCGGTCAGGGAGACCAGAGGGGCGGCA
>JAHFOZ010000270.1 GCA_023261405.1 Planctomycetota bacterium | reverse complement strand
TGAGGGGAGGACTGAACACGCAGGACGAGATGACGCCAAGCCCAAAGGAGCGGACAATCTAGATCGAAGGGGAACGTTCTACTTGGACAGACTTGGGGAAGTTTCTACTTTGCGTTGACAGCCAGATCGGGCCGACGCGCAACGGCGCGACGCAGGCGCCGCATCGCGACCGCAGCGGCCACCAGCCCCATCGCCGCAAGCCCGAGCAGCGTCCAATCTGCCCGCTGTCCAGCCTCGCGCGCCGCCTCCGCCAACGGGGGACCCAGCAGATCCTTCACCCCGTCCAGGTAGGGCTGGGGATCGGAAAGGAACGATGCCAGGACCGCCGCCGCGAATACCTTCCCCTTGTGCCTCCACAGGAACGCGCAGGCGCGGTCGCCAAACCGCTCGACGACGTTGAAGATTTCCTGGACGCGACCGGATGCCCGGATCGGCTCCGCCAGCCGGCCGAGCGTCACCGCGCCATCGGAGGAGATCCGCGTCCTCAGCGCGTGCTCCCCGAACTGCTCCAGCAGGTTCCCGCCGATCCCAGGATGCCGCAGCATCAGATCGACGGCGTCGTCGCCGTATTTCGCAAGGGCCGCCACCACCTCATCCCCTTCGGAGGCCAGCAGGCGGGCCCCGTCGTCCCCCCATCGGGAGAGCACTCTCACGCCGTGAGCGCCGTACTTCTCTACGGCGTGCACCCCCGCCGGACCGGTCCGCCGGAGCGCCCTCACAGCGTCGTCCCCGTAGGCATCCACGATGGCCACGACCCGCGCCTCGGCGCGCTCCAGGGTCTCCCGTCCGAAACTCTCGACGATCTCCCGCGCGATTTTCCGCACGGCGGCGGACTGGGGGAAGCCTTCTCCCGCGGGCAGGACCAGGCTAAGGGCGAAGAGCCAGCCGTTCATCGGGACCTCCTTCGTAGTACGAGCGCGCGCACGCTTCCTGGAGCTGGCGATAGGCCGCCAGCGCCCGGAGCAGGGCGTCCCAAAGGACCTCCACCACCTTGTTCCTGAAGACCTCCATCTGCGCATGGACTTGCATCCGCACAGCCCCCTCGCACTCCTCTCCCAGGGCAGCGTCCAGCACCAATCCCACCAGGATCCCCGCGACAAGCCCGGCGCCGCTCGTCCAGGGACCCGTCGCCGTCCCCGCCGCAGCCGTCCCCCCGAGGATTCCCGAGGAAGTCAGCGCCGATACAAGCACCATCGATGCCGCCTCGCTCCCCGCGAATGAGACGGCGTTCATCGCAAGGTCGCCCAGGACCTGCGGCGCCAGCCCGGACAGGTCACGGTCATACCGTGCCCGGAGCCCCTCGAACGTCAGTTCCGGGCGGCCGGAGCGGAGATCCCCATGCACGAGCAGGAGAAATCGGTGGTCCGCCGCCGCAAGATGGAAGGCGTAATCGGAGCGGACCTGGCCCAGCATGGCCTCGAATTCCGCCGCGTTGAACAGATGGCGTTCGGCGCTGGCGCGGACGTAACGCTCGTACGAAGGCCTGGCCCGAGTGAGCGCCTTCCACTTGCCCGCCAGACTGAAGACCTCCTCGACGAAGCGATCTTCACGCGCCGGGCTGAAATACCCCTGCACGCGAGCGGAGGCCAGTACGAAAATGGGGTCGAAATCCTGCGACCGGATATGCCGCAACGCCCGATCCAGGGGTGGAGCGGTGGGTGCGGAAAGGACGCCGCCTGAAAAAAGGACGGCGGCCAGGATGATCCCCCGGGCCAGCGCCACGCTGACCCGTCTCATGAAGGGATTATACCCCTGGAATGGCGTCGCTGTCCAGCAGCCGGACCTACTTCGCCTTGCGGTATTCCTTCAACTCCGAGACGATGGTGGTCCCCTCGGCGCCGAAGCGCAGGGTGATCTCGGACTTCACCAGGCCCACGTTCTTGACGTACCACTCGTGCCCCTCGGCCGAGTGCCGCTCGCCCTGACCGATCTTGATCCGGATCTTGACGGCCCGATACTTCCCCGCGGGCACCTGCACGTCTTCCTCTCCTTCGACCAAGTAGTGGTACTTCACGGGGTCCCCGGAGGTCCTCGCCTCGCCCTCCCATTCCTCGCCCTTGCGAAGGTCACCCTTCAGTTTGAAGAAGGGCTTGTCCACGCCAAGTTCGGAGGACCCGCGCTGGACCTTGTGGATCATCACCCCCTCTTCGCCCGCGGCCAACCACTCCTTCCGGAGATTCCGGGTGCGCTTCTCCTTCTCGTTGTGGCTCTTGTGCTCGACCACGAAGCACTCCGTCTCCCCCACCTTCTCGGTTCCTGACACCTCGTGGATGATGTCCGTGTCCTCGTCGTAGTCCGTCTGGTAGACCCACGCAGTCCCCTTGGCCAGGGGATACCATGAGTCTCCCCGCCAGGGCCCGGCACCCAGGTTCGCCGCCAGGGGGAGTGTCAGAAGAACGGCGATCACGGGTCCCCGCACGATAGAAATGTTTCCGGAATCGAAGGGGACCGACCTCGCGCCGTCCTTCTGATCGATGCGTTCCACCGGGTCCTCCAGCGCCGCCTTCAAGAGTAAACCGCCCGATCCTGTCAGGAGTTGCGGCCCAGCGCTGCAAAGGCCGTGCGCCGGGCCCCCTCCAGGGCGGTCAAATCCACGTCCACCGTCGCCCCCGCATCGCGCAACGCCCTCACCACGGCTTCCGTGCCCACGTTCCCCGGCGCCCCCGGCGCATAGGGACAGCCGCCAATCCCCCCGACGCTGCAATCGAAGGTCCGTATCCCCGCGCGCCAGGATTCCAGCACGTTCTCGATCGCTTGACCATAGGTGTCGTGAAAATGCATGGCCGGCCTGACCGACCCAAGGAGTGGAAGCACCCGGCTCAACAGGTCCCGCACCTCCGCGGCCGTCGCCTTCCCGATCGTATCCCCGATCGAGACCTCCTCCACCCCGGCATCGACCAGGGCGACGACGACGTCCCGAGCTTTCTCGGGGGGCACCTTGCCCTCGTAGGGACACCAGAAGGCCGTGGATACGTATCCCCGCACTGGCAGCTTCAGGGACCTCGCGCGGTCAAGCACCGGCGCGAAGCGACGCAGCGACTCCGCGATCGAGCAGTTGATGTTCTTCTGGTTGAAGGTCTCGCTCGCCGCCGTGAACACCGCGATCTTGTCCGCCCTCGCCTCCAGCGCGCGGTCGAGTCCCCTCTCATTGGGCACCAGCGCCGAGTACGTGACTCCGGGGGCCCGGTGTATCCTCCGGAAGACCTCTCCGGAATCCGCGAGCTGGGGCACCCACTCGGGCGAGACGAAGGCCCCCGCCTCGATCTCCTGCAACCCCGCCTTCGAGAGCGCGTCCACGAACGCCACCTTGTCTTCCGTGGGGATCGTCCGAGCCTCGTTCTGGAGCCCGTCGCGCGGCCCCACTTCGACGATGCGGATCACGGCTTCTTCACCACCAGCAGCACCAGCCCGAGGTCCACCTGCTGCCCTTCCGTGCAATTCACCCTCTCGACCACCCCGTCGAACGGGGCCGTAAGCCGGTACTCCATCTTCATCGCCTCGAGGACGGCAACGATATCCTTCTCCTTAACGACGGCCCCTGCGACCGCAGGGAGTCGCACGACCTTGCCGGTCATGGGGGCCCGGATCTCGCCCGCAGGGGTGGCCCGCCGGGTTTCGCCCGGGGCCTCCGCCGTAAAGTAGCCCGTCCCGCCGGGCCAGCCCATCCAGACGCCGCCGTCCGCGCGGACATAGGGGAACCGGTGGGTCCTCCCTCCATGGTCGAACGGGATCCAGTTCATCGCTTCGCCCCGCCCCACGGAGAAAAGGGATCGCCTCCCCTGCTCCGGATGGGGGCATCGCGGGTCTCCAGGATCCGCCGGGCCGCCACGGCGACCGCTTCCGGGGGAACGGGGCGAATCCATTCCCGCGATTCCAGGAAGGCCACCGTGGTCTCGCCGCGGACGAACTCATCACTCTCCAGGACCTGGACCAGGAAGGGCACGTTCGTCACGATCCCCAGCAGGATCGTCTGACGAAGTGCCTCAATGAGCTTCCTCCGAGCCTGCTCGCGGTCGGGCGCCACCACGATCATCTTGGCCAGGAGCGGATCGTACTGGGTCCCCACCGCTTGCCCCTCCCGGATCCCCGCGTCGATTCTGAGGCCCGGCCGCTGTGGCCACTCCAGCGCCAGAATGCGTCCCGTCTGGGGCAGAAAGTCGCAGTATGGATCTTCGGCATTGAGCCGCGCCTCGATCGCATGCCCGCGGGCAGTTCGGGGAGCTGGCAGCGGGCCGCCCAGCTCAAGTTCGACTTGCGCCCTCACCAGGTCGATCCCCGTGAGCATCTCCGTGACCGGATGCTCCACTTGCAGGCGGGCGTTGACCTCGAGAAAATAGAAGGTGCCCCCCGGCTCCACGAGGAACTCGACCGTGCCCGCGCTGCGGTAGCCGGCAGCCCGCGCAACTTTTCTCGCTGCCGCCAGAAGTCCGTCTCTCGTCCGCGCATCAAGGCCCGGCGCAGGCGCCTCCTCAATCACCTTCTGGTACCGCCGCTGCAAGCTGCAATCCCGCTCTCCCAGGGCCACCGCCTCGCTTCCGTCGCCGAACACCTGCACCTCGATGTGCCTCGCCGGAGAAACGTACTTCTCCACCAGGAGTCTCCCGTCGGCAAAGGCGGATTCGGCCTCCCGGCGTGCCCCTTCCAGGGCCTCCCCGATTCCGTCCGGTCCCCGCACGAGCCTCATCCCGCGCCCCCCGCCTCCCCCGGCGGCCTTGACGAGGAGCGGATACCCCCACCTCCGCGATGCTTCATCCAGCTGGGCCCTCGAATCGCACTCCTGGGCGCCGGGTACCACGGGCACCCCCGCCGATTCGGCCAGCGTCCGCGACGACCGCTTGTCGCCCAGCTTCTCCATCGCCTCGGCCGTCGGCCCGAGGAACTTCAGGCCCGCTTCCTTGCAGGCCCGCGCCAGGGAGGGCGATTGGGACAGGAACCCGTACCCGGGATGCAGGGCCGTGGCATGAGTCTTCATCGCCGCCGCCATCAGGGCGGCGAGATCGAGATAGCCGCCGGGCGACGTGAGGGGCGAAACCTCGTCCGCCAGGTCCACGTGCGGGGCGGCACGGTCGGCGTCCGTGTGGACGGCCACCCCCGGGATCCCCATCTCGCGCAGGGTCCGGAAAATCCTGCAGGCGATCTCACCGCGATTCGCGACGAGGACCTTCATGTCCAGTTGGGCTTGCGCTTCTCCAGGAAGGCCCCCAGCCCTTCCTGCGCCTCGGGCGTGACGCGGATTCCGGCGATCGCGCGGATGGTGTGCTCGATGGCTTCCCCGCGCGGAAGACCAGCGGCTTCGCGGATCAGCCTCTTCGTGGCGCGCACCGCCTGCGGGCCGCATTGGAGAATCTCGCGGGTCACCGCGGCGATCCGCTCGTCCAGGGAGGCTGCTTCGGCCACCTCGTGGACCAACCCCAGGGAGAGGGCCTCCGCGGCGCCGAACCTTTCGCCGGTGAGGAAGTACCGCCGCGCCGCGCCGGGGCCGATCTTCGGGAGGACATAGGTGGAGATGACCGCCGGGATGATCCCCAGCCGCACTTCCGTGAACCCGAACACGGCGTCCCTGGAGGCGATCGCAATGTCGCACGCCGCCACGAGCCCGGAGCCGCCCGCGATCGCGGGTCCGTTGACGCGCGCGATGACAGGCACCGGGCACTCATCCACCGAGCGGAACATCCCCGCCATGGCCCGGGCATCCCGCGCATTCTCCCCCTCCGTCCTCGAGAGGCTGCGCTTCATCCAATCCACGTCCGCCCCGGCGCAGAAGGCGCCGCCCGCCCCGGTGAGTATCACCGTCCGCGTTTCGCCCGGAACAGCCCCGAAGACCGCCGTCAGCTCGCTGATCAGGTCCTCGTTGAAGGCGTTCCGCAGCTCCGGACGGTCGAGCGTCACGGTGAGGAGCGTCCCCTGCGTTTCGGTCCTGATCGTCTTCATCGTCCTACATCCGATAGACTGGGGCCCGGCTGTCCCCGATCGGTGCATTCAGGGATGCGGACAGCGCCAGAGCCACCACGGAGCGGGTCCGGACGGGGTCGATGAGACCGTCGTCCCAGAGGAGCGCCGTGCCAAAGTACGGATCGCCCTCGCGCTGGTACTTCTCCAGGACGGGATCGGCGATCTTCCGGGCCTCCTCCGCCGGGAGCGACTTGCCCTCCCGGGCCAGCTGGTCCCGCTTCACCTGCACCAGGACGCTGGCCGCCTGTTCCGCGCCCATCACCGAAACCCGGGCGTTCGGCCAGGTGAAGAGGAATCTCGGGCGGTATCCTCGCCCGCACATGGCGTAATTGCCTGCGCCATGAGAGGCCCCCACGATGACCGTGATCTTCGGGACCGCCGCGGTGGCCACGGCCTGCACCATCTTGGCGCCATCCCGCGCGATGCCCCCCTGCTCGTACCGCTTTCCCACCATGAACCCGGTGATGTTCTGGAGGAAGACCAGGGGGATGCGCCGCTGCGCACAGAGCTGGATGAAGTGGGCCCCCTTGAGCGCGCTCTCGCCGAAGATCACGCCGTTGTTGGCCACGACTCCCACGGGATATCCCCACCACCGCGCGTGCCCGCACACGAGGGTGGTGCCGTACTCGGCCTTGAATTCGTGGAACCGGCTGCCATCCACCAGCCGCGCGATCAGCTCGCGCGAGTCGTAGGGCTGCCGCGTCTCCGTCGGCAGGACCCCGTAGATCTCCTCGGCCGGGTAGGCGGGCTCCTCCGGGGGCGCCAGGTCGAGGTCGGTCGCCTTGACGGTGTTCAGGCACGCGATGATGTCCCTGCACTTCCGGAGCGCCGATTCTTCGTCTTCCGCCAGGTGGTCGGTGACCCCTGAGACCCGCGAATGCATTTCTGCGCCGCCCAGGTCCTCGGCGCTCACCTCCTCGCCCGTGGCCGCCTTCACCAGCGGCGGGCCCGCCAGGTAGATGGTCCCGGCGCCCCGCACGATGACATTCTCGTCGGACATCGCGGGGACGTAGGCCCCGCCCGCGGTGCACATGCCGAGCACCACCGACACCTGCGGGATTCCCAGGGAGGACATCACGGCCTGGTTGTAGAAGATCCGCCCGAAGTGCTCCTTGTCCGGGAACACCTCGTCCTGGCGCGGCAGGAAGACCCCCCCCGAGTCGACCAGGTAGATGCACGGCAGCCGGTTCTCAAGCCCGATCTCCTGGGCGCGGATATGCTTCCGGATCGTCTCGGGGAAGTAGGTTCCCCCCTTCACCGTGGAATCGTTCGCCACCACCACGCACTCGCGGCCCGAGACTCGCGCGACGCCGGTCACGATCCCCGCGGCGGGCACCTCGCCCTCATGCCGTCCCCACGCCGCCAGGGCCGAGAGTTCGAGGAACGGCGTCCCCGGATCCACCAGTCGCTCCAGCCGCTCCCGGACCATCAGCTTCCCCCGCTTCCGCTGGGTCGCCACGGCCGCCTCCGACCCAGCGGAAGCGGGGGAAGCTGA
>JAHFOZ010000269.1 GCA_023261405.1 Planctomycetota bacterium | reverse complement strand
GGCATTAAAGATCTCGCGGATCACGTTGGGAAACTTTTTCAGCTCCGCCAGGGCCTCGTCCCATTCCTTCGGCCGGTCCTTCTTCAGGCGGTCCTGCTCCCCCAGGGCGAGGGCGAAGTAGGCCGAGCGGGCGCGCTCCTGCGGGGTCCCCGAGAGGCCCTTCAGCATCAGGGGCTCCAGCTGGGCCGGCAGTTCCTCCCGGCGGTCCGTCGGCCAGGGCAGCCGCTCCACGCACGCGGGCTCCTGCCTCCGGATGCGGAAGACCCCGCCCTCCAGCTCGCCGCCGTTCTCCAGGATGATCCGCTTCGCGCAGGCCACGAGCTTGTCCCCGAACCCCGTGATCGTCTCGTCCTTCGGCATTGCGTCGCGGCAGGTGTTCCGGTAGACGTCCTTCGCCTTCCACCCGCGGGCTTCCATGGCCTCGAGCCCGTGGATCACGCCCACGATCGTCCCGACCGTCGCGGCGTTGCAGTCCGAGTCCCAGCCGAAGTTGAAGGCGAGACGCAGCGACTCGGCCACGTCGCCCTGCCCGTAGAGGAGCGCCCCGATGATGGAGCCCGTGTTGAGCTCGTAGCCGTTCCGGTCCCGCATCGCCCCCCCGTGGCGGCTGTACTTCTCCTTGAGCCGACGGCGCGTGATCTTCCAGTCCCCAGGGTTTTCCAGCCACCAGCAGAGGATGTCGTCGACCACCGGCCCCACCGAGCTTTCCACGTCCACCGCGGCGCGGCCCGCCGCCACGATCTTACGGACGTCCCTCTCGAAGAAGGCCGTGGCGATCATCGCGGTGAAGAGCTGGGTGGTCTGGATGGGCTCGCCGTCCACCGCGGTGTGCGTGTAGTGGATGCCGGTCCGGGCGGCCGTCTGCGGCATCCCGGGCGCGACCAGGCCGAAGCACTCGGAGACGAACTGCGCCGAGATGTTGAAGACGGCCCAGGGGTTCAGGCTGATGCGTCCCGTGAGCGGCGGCTCGATCCCGAGGTCGAGGAGGTTCCTTGCGTACAGGTTGGCGCACCAGATCTTCGAGTTCATGTTCGCGCGCCACAGTTCCGCGATGCGCGCGGGCGGAAGGAGCGTGGTCCCGGTCTTCGCCATCTCGGTGACGTAGACCCATTCGATGTCGGTGTCGTCGTCGGTGAAGGCGCCGTCCGGGAGCGCCGGCACGTACGACTCCACCTTCCCCGGTTCGCCGATGTACTTGAATTCGTGGGGGAGCCCGTTCAGGTTGCCGAAGAGCTGCCCGAGGAGTCCGCCGCGGATCTTGTCCTCGAGGACGGAGGCGGGGATCTCCACCCTGTCCACCGGCGGAGCTCCGGTGGGGCCCGCACACGCGGACCCGAGCAGGAGCAGCAGGCAGAGCGGTCTCATCGGATCACCTCGCGATCGGGGCCAGCATCCCGCGGTCGTCAAACGCCATGGGCCGCGCCGGGCCGAGCGTCGCCAGGCTCTTCAGGTCCCCGGCGTAAGCCCCCGAGACCTCGATCGTCCCGAGCGTGAGCGTGTCCTGGATGCGGACGACGCGGGCCTTGCAGGGGTCGGGAAGGGCGAGCGAGGCCAGCGCATGGCCCAGCACCTCGCGGTCGGTCTCGAAGTGGATGGGGATCTTGGCGGTCGGGAGGCTGAGCGCGGTGAGGACGTTCATGTAGGTCGAGACCGGGTCGAACGCGCGGACGACGCGGCTGGTCGTGAAGTCGGCCATGCCGATCCCGATCGCGTTTCCGTGGGTCGCGGGCGTCAGGTCGAGGACCGCGATCCGGCGGCACACGGGCTTCGTGGAGGGGGTGTCGCTCAGGGCGGCGGAGTAGCCGTAGATCGGGCGGCCGGTGACGTTCGGGTCCATCCCGGCGCCCGAGATGTCCTTCCCGATGCGGTCGATGACGAGGAGTTCGACCTCGTCGAAGGGGAGCCGGGGCATCATGCGCCGCGCCTCCGCGAGGAACTCCGGCTCGCGCGCCTCGATCTCGTCCTTGAGGAGGACGCCGATCCGTGCGGTCTGATGGTGCGCGTCCTCCACGAGCGCCACGCCGCAGAGGACCGGGACGGACTTGAGGAGGGTCAGGCCGACCGAGCGGATCACCCGCTCGTAGCCCAGGCGCGCGGCGGCGCGGTGGCAGGCGGAGGCGCCCGCCTGTTTCCCGAGGCCGATGGCGATCATCTTGAGGATCCCGCTCCCGAATGGCCCGCCGAAATCGGTGTGCGGCTTCACGCGGTTGATCACCACCACGCCATCCGAGCGGAGCGCCTCGACGCCCCAGTTCGCCGCCACGCCGTCGGCGGTCGCGCCCACCTGCTCGACTTCCAGGGAGGCGCGGATGGGGACGCCCATGGAGGCTTCCGTCACGCCGTAGCCCTCGAGGACGCCGCGCTGGCCCTCGGGGGTGGCGCCGCCATGGCTCCCCATGGCGGGGACGATGAAGGGCTGCGCGCCGGCCGACTTGAGGCCGCGGACGACCTCGGCGACGACGGCAGCGAGGTTCGAGATCCCGCGGCTGCCCACCGCGACGGCGATCCGCGCCCCCGGCTTCACGGGCACGCGGGCGAGCTCGCGGCGGACCGTGGCGGGGATGTCGAGCGGCGCGGATTTCGGGAAGTCCTGCCGCACCGGGATCATGAGGGGGAAGTCGTTCATGCCGGGACCCCCAGGTCCTTCGCGCCGGGCCTGGACATCACCGCGTCGGGGGTGTAGCGCTCGATCGTGTCCATGACGAGCCGCGCGCGGCGGACGCGCTCGCGGGTCATGGCGAGCGAGACGGCGCGGAGCTGCTCGCCCCAGGGGTAAATGTCGGGCGCGTTGCGAAGGCCCATCTTGACGTAGACAGGCGAGGCCACGCGGATCATCTCGGGGACCTCGTAGAATCGGATGTAGCCGCCGAATCCGTCGGGGACCTCGACGTAGATGTCGAGCGGGACGGAGATGGTCCTGCGGAGACCGGCAAGGTGGGCGAGGGAGAGGTCGGGCGAGACGTTGATCGTGCCCGCGCCGAGGGACTCGAGGACGGCGGCGGTGGCGGGGTTGGGGACGCTGAGGAGGATGGAGATCTTGACCACCAGGTTCTTCGGGAGCTCGCCCGCCTTCTTGAGCTCGTGCACCACATGGAGGAGACCGAGGTCGGCCACGAGGATGCTCCGGAGCCCGAGGGCGCAGCCGCGCCGGATGTCCTCGACGGCGTAGAAGAGCTGCGAGCCGCCGCGCAGGTTGCCGCCGATGACCTTTCCGGCGGGGGTGAGGGGCTGGGGGGTGGCATCATAGCCGGCGCGCGGGCCCACGAAGAGCGAGAGCTCGATCCTCGCGTCGCGAGCGATGCGGCACATCTCGCGGAGCTCGGCGTCGGTGAGGAGCATGATGCCGCTGCCCTGGCTGGCGCGGTGGATCGTGAGCTTCTGCTTCTCCGCCTCGTCGAGGGCGAGGGAGAGGGCCTCGGGGGTCTCGACGCTGGGGATCTCGAGGCGGAACTGGGCGCCGTCGGGGAAGCGTTTGGGGGAGGCGGCGAGGTCCGCATCCTCGCGCGCGGCGCCGAGCTTCTCCAGGAGGGTCGCGGTTTTTTTCATGAGCGCCTCTTCACCTCGACGCCCGCCTGGCGCTCGAGGACCTTGATGGTGGAGGAGAAGTCCTCCTCGGCCTGGCCGGCGGCCATGGCGGACGAGAAGACCTCCTTGATGGCGGCGAGGGCGGGCATGGGGACGGCCAGGGCATGGGCCGCGTCGAGGGCGAGCTTCAAGTCCTTGTTCATGAGCTTGAGCGGGAAGAACGGGGTGAAGTCACGCTGGAGGACGGATGGGCCCTTGAACTCGAAGATGCCGGCCTTGGCGCGGCCTCCCATGAGGACGTCGTACATGAGGCCCGGGTCGATCCCCGCCTTGGCGGCGAGGGTGAGGCCTTCGTTGAGGCCCTGGAGCATGATGCAGATGGTGAGGTTGAAGACGAGCTTCGCGTAGGCGCCCATTCCCTGGGGGCCGATGTAGCGGGCGGATTTCCCGAGGCAGCCCTCGAAGAGGTCCTGCACGGAGTCGAAGACCTTCCGGTCGCCGCCGATCATGAACCCGAGCTGGCCGCTCTCCGCCTCGTTCTTGCTGCCGAAGACCGGGGCGTCGAGCATGGAGGCGCCCTTGGCCTTGAGCCGCTCGGCCACGCGGAGGGTGGCTTGAGGCGAGACGGTGCTGGAGTCGATCACCACCGCGCCTGGGCGGATCGTATCGAGGATGCCATCCTTGCTTTCGACCACCTCGAAGAGGGCGGGCGGGTCGGAGACCATCGTGAAGACGACTTCCGCTTCCCTGGCCGCCTCCGCGGGGGTGGCCGCGACCTTCCCTCCCAAGCTCGCGACTTCCTCGGCTTTGGCGCGGGTGCGGTTATACAGGCTGACCCGGTGGCCCTTACGGATGAGCGTCCGCGCCATCCCCCGCCCCATGAGTCCGAGTCCGATGAATCCGATGGTTCGAGCCATAAAACACTCCGTCCGTTTTGTCATCTTGGCCATAAAACACTCCGTCCGTCTTATGGCTTTTCTATTGACAACCGACATTATGATTGTCGACAATAGTCAAGTCAAGGAATTAGGATGGTCAATGAGCGAAGTCATCCAGCCGCTGATCCGTAAGGAGGTGTTGCGGGACAAGATCTTCGGGGTGCTCCGGGAATGGATCCTCAACGGGACGTTGAAGCCCGGTGAAAGGATTGTGGAAAGTACGCTGGCGGCACGACTCAAGGTCAGCCGCGCCCCCTTCCGGGAAGCCCTCTGGCTGCTCGCCCACCAGGGACTCGTGCGTATCCGGGCCCACCACGGGGCCTTCGTCACGCGACTCTACGACCAGGACATCCGCGAGATCTTCGAGATCCGGGAGACCCTGGAGACGCGCGCCGCCCTGAAAATCCAGAGTTCACGGACCCCAGAAAAGGGCAACCGACTCAAGGCCGCCCTTCGCGACCTGGAAGCGGCCGCGCAATCCAAGGACATTCCGCGATTCTCGGCCGCCGACCTTGCCTTCCACAAGACCCTCTGGGAGCTCTCGGGCAACCGCCACCTGGAGGAGGTCCTGGGCGACCTCTCGACCCTCTTCTTCGGCTACGAGCTCATCCGGGACGTCCCCCACTCCAAGGCGTTCCGCTTTGAAGCCATGGTGGACGAGCACCGCGAGATGGTCCGCCTGATCCTCGAAGGCACCCCACGTGAGATCGAGGCGGGCTTCCGCCGCGCGTTCACCGGCTTCCTCGACTACGTCCTCGAGCGCTTCGGCGACGCCCGCGCCTCCGCGGAGGCCTGATCGGGCCCTGCTGCCTCGATTGAAGAACCCGTCGACACCCGCGCGCATGGCTCAAGGTACCCTCCACTCTCGGCCGATGTAAGGATCGGCGAACGAGTTGCTCGTTCCCCGCCGGATACGCGTCGTATCCATCATTGCAGACTGGGAAGGGGGATCCATGAGGAAGTACCTGCTCGCCGGCGCCGCGATCGTCTTCGCGGGAATCGCCGCCACCGTGGCCGTCGCCGCCGAGTACAAGCCCGCCCGGCACGCCGCCCCGGTGCCGATCGCCAAGGCTTCCGTGAAGAAGCCGACACACGCGATGGCGACCTCGATCTCGAAATCGAGGGCCCGCAAGGCGTCGCCGCATCGGAGGCACTCCCACGCCGTCCGGAAGCATCACCGGCACGGGCACGCGCACCCGGTTCATCGCGCGAAATGAGCCCCCGAAAACCATCGAAGCCCCGGCGGTGCAAACCGCCGGGGCTTTTTTTGTCGCTTCCACGGGCTCGGCGCCCGGGCGTCTACTTCTGCCTGAGCGCGCCGGAATCGTTCTTCGAGTTGAGGCGCACGATGGGGTCGTCGGACACGTGGACCCAGACGTGGACGTGCGGCGCCCCGCGGTAGTGCCAGACGAACGCGGGGCCTTCGACGCGCCAGTTGTCCCAGACACGATCTTCGCCCAGGTCGTCCGCCTGGTAGAAAGCCAGCGAGCAGGCGTCGAGGCCGCCCTGCGCCTTCAGGCACGAGACGGCTTCGTCCTGATCCGACTGGCGGTACGGCTCGATCAGCTTCTTGAGCACCTCCTGCATGTGGCCCTTCTGGTCGGCGGAAAGGTCCGCGATGCGGATGCCGGGAAACTTGCCCTCCTTTCCCTGGAACCCGATGAGCGCCTCGTCCGGCGCCTCCGGCAGGAGCGCCTGCTTCTGCTGGCGGCCGTCGAGCATCGTGAAGAGGTTGTTCGCGGCCACCGCCTGATGCCAGAAGACGTTGTCCGGATGGTTCGACTTTTCGTAGTACCCGCTGGCGGCGTGGCCGTAGACGATCGGCCCGCCGAACGCCACGTGCTCCGCCGAGTTGCCGTCGCAACGGACGGTGCCGTGCCGCCCCGAGAGCACGAACTCGAACGGGCCCTGCCCCGGCTGGCCGAAGAGCGCGATGCTCTGCGCCTTCCCGTAGCCGCCCATGTCGTCCTTGAATTGCCGCCGGAAGCGCTCGGTCCAGTCCGGGTTGACGATCCCCTCGAAAATCCCGCGGATGAGGGCCTGCTGCTCCTTCGTGTAGAAGGCGCTCTCGATGGCGGGCTTCGTGATCCGCCAGTTGTTCGAGAGGTAAGACCTCAGGATTCCGCGGGCCTTCTCCTTGTAGTCCCAGGCGAAGCAGATTTCAGCCTTCTGCTTCTCGGAGAACGAATCGTAGAGGGTCTTGACGAGGGTCTCGGGCGGCTCCCCGGTGGGCATCGCCCCCGCAAGCGCGGGCGCGGCCAGCCCGGCGGCAGAGGCCGCGAGGAAGATGCGGCGGCTGACGGCCTGGCCATTGTCGAACGAATCGAACATGAGTCACCCTCCCTGGTTGAACCGGACTCCGGCGGGCCTGCAGCGACCCCGCAGGGAATTATAGCGCAGGAGGGGGGGATCGCAACACGGGCCCGGCCCGCAGGTCCAAAGGCCCTTGACGGGTGTGTCAAAAAGACATCGTCTGTGGTCAATTATGGAAGCCGTCGCGGCTGCCGACGGTCCGGGTGAGCAGGATCCGGCTCGAGGACGTGCTGGAGGGCGGGATGCCCGCCGTCTGCATGGGGCGCGCGAAGTCGCCCAGCCTGTGGTTCGAGGGCTTCGTCCAGACCTACCTGGAGCGCGACCTCCGATCCCTGGCGCATGTGGCGGACCTGCTGGATTTCCGGAAGTTCCTGCAGCTCGCCGCGCTGCGCACGGGACAGATCCTCAACCGGAGCGACCTCGCGCGGGACGCGGCCATGCCCGCCACGACGGCCGCGCGTTACCTCGCCCGCATGGAGACGTCCTACCTGGTCCGCACGCTGATCCACAAGCTCGGCGACCGCCTCTGGGCCGTGCCGCTGGGCGCGCTCCTGTCCTGACCACAATTCCACAGCGTCGGCCCCGTTCCAGGGATAGACTGGTGAGGGACGCACGATGACCGCTCTCCTCCTCTGCCTCCTGCTGCAGGACCCGGCCCTCCAGGCCGAGAT
>JAHFOZ010000631.1 GCA_023261405.1 Planctomycetota bacterium | reverse complement strand
GGAATCGGTGCAGGCTCAGCGCAAGAGGCAGGTCGCGAGCGTTGCCCGGGCGGCGGGGGAAGGCTATGCTGCACCGTCATGGCCGCTGCGCCGCACTTCCGCATCCCCCTCAACCTGCCGCATGCGGGGACTCTCGCCACGCGGATCCAGTTCCACCTGCGGGGAGCGCTGCCGGAGGAGAGCGGTCTCCTGGTGGGTCTGCTCCTCGACTGCGTCCAGGTGGGTGAGAATCCCCCCGCGGAGGAGGCAACACGGCTCGTGAAGCAGTCGGCGGCGATCGGCCGCAGGATCGTGGATGAGATCGAGCGTCGGAAGCTGGGGCATGACCGGCTGGGCCAGGCCGTGAGGAACTTCTTCGAGTGCCTCGGGCTCGGGGAGGAAGGCGCGGCGATCTCCCTCCGGGCGGGCGAGAATCCGGCCTCGCTCCTTCGCCCGAATTAGGGGTTGATTCCCCAAGGGCCGATGCATGAATTCGTTCTCCTCTGAAGACTCCCATAGTACGCTGGACCCCACGGCCCTCGAGGCCCGCCCGTGCCCCGTCGGTTTCAAGGAGAAGGATCGATGAAGACGCTCGTGATGCGAGCCCTGTCGCTGGGCTTCCTGCTCTCGGGGGTCGTGGTGTTGGCCACGCAGCAGGCGAAGGAGCCGCCGCTCGAGAAGCCGGTGAAGCTCGCCGAGGGCGTCTGGATCCGCCAGTCGAACGACATCGGCAAATTCGGGTGCAACATCGGGTGGATCGAGTTCTCCGATTTCGTGGTCGTGATCGACACGGCCTTCCCGCTGGGCGCAGAGGAGGCCCTCAAGCACATCAAGGAGACGACGAAGGGGAAGCCGATCAAGTACGCCATCGTGACGCACTACCATGCCGATCACTCGTTCGGCACGGGGGCCTTCGCCAAGGAGGGCGCGACGATCGTGGCGCATGAGAACGCGCGGATCGAGTACCTGTCGAAGAACGTGGAGAAATACACGGCCGCGGCGAAGACGGACGAGGCCCACGCCCGCTACTTGCCCTACGCGCCCAACCTCACGTTCACCGACCAGTTCATCCTGGACGACGGCAAGCGCCGGGCGGAGGTCCGCTACTTCGGCCACGCGCACACCACGGGGTGCATCTTCACGTGGCTCCCGAAGGAGAAGGTGGTCTTCACGGGAGACGCCTGCGTGAACGGTCCCTTCAACTACATGGGGGACTCGGACTCAAAGAGTTGGATCGAGGTTCTCGCGAAGGTCGAGGCCTTGGGGGCCGAGCAGGTGGGGCCGGGTCACAGTGCGCCGGGGAAGGCCGACGTGGTGAAGACCCAGAAACAGTACTTCGTGGAGCTGCGCGAGCAGGTGGGGAAACTCGTCAAAGAGGGCAAGACCCTGGACGAGGTGCGCAAGGCGGTGGACATCCCGATGTGGAAGGCCTGGACCGGCGAGCAGAAGATGAGCCTCGAGAACATCAACCACGTCTTCAAGGAGCTGTCAAAGTAGGCTCTCGGCTGAGCCTCCGACCGCATCGGGGGACCCTCGCATTGGGTCGGCCTCGGCTGCTTTCTCGGGATTCAATCTCGTCCATCGAGGAACAACTCCGGAGACGGTCAAACCTCTGGACGGGCGCAGGGAAGGGCGGGATGCCACGCCAACAGCGTCCCCACCTCCTTCTCCAACGTGCGCGCCGTGATGGGCTTTGAGAACTGAACGAAAGCACCGCTCCCCCCAGGACCGGGCGTGCAAAGACACCGTGTAGCCCGCTCGTCCTGCGTCCTTGGCCAATCGATCGAAGAAACCAGACCCCTTTAGCCTTCTCCAGTGGTGCTTCATTCTCTCATCGCTCGTCAACTGAATGGTGAGGCTGAACTGCCGATCCCATTCGCTGTACAGTCCATCCCGCGTTACAGCCCACCGATATCCACACGCTGAGAAATGGCTGGTCTTCCGGAGGTGCCTTCGCGCATGAGGCCACAAGCCTATGGGAACTGCGACACCAGGTCCAGCATCGGACTCACTTCAGCACCAAGGTCGGGAGGGCCTCCCTGTTCCTCGGGGCGTGGAGGAGGGGCTTTCCGCCGGGACCGGTGACGAGGCTCTCGCCCTGGAAGATGCGGCCTTTCCAGGGGCCCTGTGTGACGGGACCCACCGAGTTCGCCGAAACGATGGTGATCCGTCTTCCGTGCGTCCGCGCACGGTAGGTCTTGCGGATCCAGGCGATGTTGGTGGCCTCCCCGCCGGGATCCACGGCCCACGCGCACGGGGAGAAGATCACTTCCGCCCCCATGAAGTGGAGTGCGTCCGTGAG
>JAHFOZ010000268.1 GCA_023261405.1 Planctomycetota bacterium | reverse complement strand
GATTCCAGAAGCGCATCCTGAGATTACTCGGAGTACCAGCCCAAGCTTACAGGATCGATTCGGTCTAAACGCCGCTGGCGATAATTCGAAGATATCGATTCCTGTAACTGCGGAAAACCGGTTCCAGGAGGCGTGCGAGCTCCCCACGTGGTAGTGACCCGGACCGATGTCCGTGAAGATCGGGACGCCGTCCACGAAGAATTGCGCCTGCGTCGTCGCCACGCCGTTGTTCACCCCGCCGAAGAACTCGGCCTTGTCCCCCGACACGGTCTGGCCGTTCTTCGGAAGCGTGATCGCCGCCTGCGGCCAGCCGGCCACGACCTCGTCGTCCAGGACCGTCACGAGCACCGCGCGGTCCTCGAGCCCGGCCGACGTGAGGGAGACCGTCGCGCCCTCATTGATCGCGTCGGCGTCGTTCGCCGCCGCGACCGTCACGTTCTGGAACGTGCCGAAATTCCCCGACGTGAAGGTCAGGATGGGCGGCGAGACGGTCACGGTCGGATCGCTGTACAGCAGCCCCACGTTCACCGTCGCCGTGCCGCCCGGGTCGGTCGCCAGCCTGACCCCGAACACGGCGCTCCCGTTCTCGGCCACGGACATCGCGTCGGTTGAAGGCACGATGCCCTGGGTCACCACCCCCGTGTAGGCGATCTTCCGCACGGCACCGCCGCTGCGGTCGAGGGCGTAGAGCGCGCCGTCCGGCCCCACGTCCAGGTCCACGATCTGGTTGGCCGTCCCGCCCGTGAACGGGGTCACCGCGTACGTGGCCGTGTCCATCGAATAGATCCACCCGCCGCCCACGTCCGCGAAGAAGTACCGCCCCACGTAGCTCGCGGGAAAAGATGCCACGGCCGGGCGGTAGAAGACCCCGCCCGTGATCGCCGCGCCGATGGGGGCCGGGCCGCTGTGCGCATAGTAATAGAGCGGATCGCGGAAGTTCGCGTTGGGCGGGCTCGCGGGACCGTCCGAGTTCCCGCCCGTCCAGCCGTAGTTCGAGCCCACGAGGCCGTCGTTGATCTCCTCGAACTCGACCTCCCCCACGTCGTTGATGAACATCCGCCCCGTGACGGGGTCGAACGCGAACGTGAAGGGGTTCCGCAGCCCGAGCGCCCAGATGGACGTGTCGGGCGCGACGGGCGATCCCGCGACCCCGGGAAAGGACGTCGGGTTGTCCACGGGGATAGAGCCGTCCGCATTGATCCGGAGGATCTTCCCGAAGCGGTTCGCCACGGACTGGGCCTGGGCCGCGTTCGCGTTCTCGCCCTGGGACACGTAGAGCTTCCCGTCGGGCCCGAAATGGAGCGCCCCCCCGTTGTGGTTGGTCGCGGCGCTCAGGTCGTCCAGGTCCAGGATCACCGTCTCCACGCCGGTGGAGACGTCCCCGCTGGCCACGAGCCGGATCACCTGGTTCCGGACCGTGGGCGTGTTCCTCGTCCGGTAGACGTAGACGAAGTTGTTCACCGTGAAGTTCGGGTCGAAGGCGATCCCCAGGAGGCCCCGCTCCCCCGTGCTGTTGATGTTCGTCGCGAAGCTGTGGAAGGCCCCGATATACGTCCCCGTCGCCGAGTAGACCTCCAGCGTCCCGGCCTGCTCGCACACGAAGAGACGGCCGTCGGGGGCGAAAGCCATGGACGTCCCGTTCAGCGCCGCCGTGGCGAAGGTCGTCACCGCGAACCCGCCCGGCACGGGCACGACCGCCCCGAGGAGGAGCGGGGCCAGCAGCGCGGCGCACGCGAGGACCCGGAGGAGCGCGCCGGGGCGCGGGACGAGCGTGACCATGAAGCCTCCCTTGAAGCCCGCCTGCCCTATTGTACCCGGCGGAGCTCCGCTTCGATCTCGAGCAGCCTGTTGTACTTGGCCAGCCTCTCCGAGCGGGCGATCGAGCCGATCTTGATCTGACCCGCGCCCGCGCCCACCGCCAGGTCGGCCATCGTCCAGTCCTCGGTCTCGCCCGAGCGCGCGGAGACCACGGTCCTGTAGCCCGCCTTCTTCGCGATCGCGATCACCTCGAGCGTCTGCGTGATCGTCCCGATCTGGTTCATCTTCACGAGCACCGCGTTGGCGCAGCGCTCCCGGATGCCCCGGCGCAGGCGCTCAGGGTTGGTCGCAAAGAAGTCGTCGCCGATGAGCTGGATCCCCCCGAGCCTCTTCGTCAGCGCCTTCCAGCCCGCCCAGTCCTCCTCCGGCACGCCGTCCTCGATCGAGATCAGGGGGTAGTTCCCCGCCCAGGACTCGAGGGTCGCTATCGTGATCTTCGACGCATGGCTCGCCGCCACGTCCATCGCGATCGCCATCGCGGAGCCCGGCTTGAGCCCCGCCTCCTCGATCGAGAGGACCGTGAGGTCGAGCGCCTGCTCCACCGACGAGAAGCGCGGCGCGAAGCCGCCCTCGTCGGCCACCCAGTTGGGGAGGTAGTCGAAGCGCGGCCCCAGCAGGGACCGCGCCGCCTGGTAGACGCGCCACACCTGCTCCATCGCCTCGGCGAACGAGCGCGCCCGGAGCGGCACGATCAGGATGTCCTGCACCGCCATGTTCCCGCCGCCGTGCAGGCCGCCGGAGAACAGGTTCACCATGGGCCGCGGGAGCTTGCGGCCCTTCCCGAAGCTCGCGTAGAGCGGCAGCCCGCGCGCCGCCGCGGCCGCGTGCGCGAAGGCGCCGGAAAGGCCGAGCGACGAGTTCCCCGCCAGCCGTTGTTTGAGCAGAAACGCGTCGAACTCCGCCTGGCCCGCGAACTCGCGCTTCCGCAGCGCGGACCGGAGGCCCGTCACCTGCGCCAGCGCCCTCCGGACGCCCTTCCCTCCGTAGCGCGCGCCCCCGTCGCGCAACTCCTTCGCCTCCGCCTTCCCGGTGGAGGCGCCGGCCGGCACGAAGAAGGATCCCGCGCGGCCGTCCGCCTCGAGCGTCACCTTCAGCGTGGGCATGCCGCGGGAATCCAGGACCTCGAGCGCGCGCAGGCCGTCGATCTTCACAGGAACCTCCCCAGCCGGTCCACCGGTTCCAGGAGGCGCCGCCGCGCGTGGGCGCGCAGCCTCGTGCGCTGCTCCTCCGTCAGGTAGCCCAGCGGCGACTTCCCGTCCACGCGCGCGAGCATCATCACCGCGAGGTGGACCATCGTGCGGGCCTCGAGCGCCGGCGGCGGCCCGTAGGCGTCGAGGAAGGCCCGCGCGGCGTCGCGGTACCGCGAATCGGCGAAGATGAAGGCCTTGATGACGAGGTGGTTCAGCATGAACGCGAGGTCGAACACCGGGTCGCCCCAGTGCGCCACCTCGTGGTCGAGCACCCAGAGCCCGTCCTTGTGGACAAGGATGTTCTTCGGGCTGTAGTCGCCGTGGACGAGCGTCTCGGGGCCGAAGTCCGCGCGGATGGGCAGGTCGGGGTGCCGCTTCGCCGTGGTCTCGTAGTACGGCTCCACGCGCAGCGAGTGGAAGTAGCCGGGGCCCGCGAGCGCCCGCCGCGCCTCGGCGTCCGGCCGCCGGTGGACGAGCGCGAGGCGCCGCCCCAGCTCGTGCGCGATCGAGCGCCGCACCTCGCCGGCCATGAGGAGGTCCTTCCACGTCGGCCCCTCGGCGTACGCCATCGTGTACCCGAACTCCTCGGGCTGCACGGAGACGATCTGAGGGACGCAGTCGGGGCCCACGATGCGGCCCCAGGCCTTGAGGCTGTCGATCTCCCGGAAGACGCGCCGCGGGTCGCTGATCCACTCCATCTGGACCTTGAGCTTCGGGAGGAACCGCTTCTTCACGAAGCCGTCGTCCGTGAGGAAGACGTCGCCGCTCACGCCTCCGCCGAGGGGTCTCACGCCAAGTCCTCCGTCGAGTACGCCGGCCCCGGGTCCAGGTCCACGACGGCCCGGGCGGGCGGGGCGAAGGCCGCGCGGCGCCGGCAGGTCCAGCGCTCGCCCTTGCGGAGGCCCGGGATCGAGGCGCCTTCATAGAGCACATCCCCCTTCGCGAACACGTGGCGCGCGAGGTTGTGGAGCCCGGTCGCCACTTCGGCCGGGTCGAGCCCCCGGTAGCGGCACTGGAGGTCGGGCATCCCGAGCGCGGCGAGGCCCAGCGTATCCATGATCCGCGTGTCGGCCGAAAGGCCGAAGAGCCGGACGTTGATGGGCCCCAGCAGCGGATCGCGCTCCCCTCCCTCCGAGCGGGAGAGGAGCCAGGCGGCCGGGTCCACGAACTTGCCCGAGGGAAGCCAGCGCAGCGCCGTCGCGGGGACCGCCGCGAGCACGCCGCGGAGGGCGTCCTGGAAGAGGTCCAGCCGCTCCGGGTACGGGAGGGCGGCGCACATGAGGTCGCCCACGAGCACGCGGGCCCGGTGCCGGGCCACGGCCTCGCGGGCGCCGGGCCAGTCCCAGGTCTGCCGGTACGTCTCCTCGGCCTCCTCCGCGGCGAGCGGCACGGCGGAGGCCACGAGTGTACATTGGGCGGGAAGGCTGCCGTCCTTGAAGGCCACGCGATGCGCGGGGAAGTGGAACGAGAGCCCTTCGGTCTCCCCCGTGGGGTCGAGCGCCGCCACGGCGCCGCAGGTCTCGCGCAGCTTCGACAGCACGTCCTGCTTCGTCAGGAGCGGAACCTCCGGGCAGAGGACCTCGACGGCATAGACGCGCGCGAACCCGGCCCAGCGCTCCATGGCGCGGTCAGGAGATGCGGTCGATCTTGGCCGCGAGGATGAAGTCGTTCTCGTGCAGGCCGCCGACCTTGTGCGTCCAGAGGATGAGCTCCACCCGGTTGTAGTGGATGAAGAAGTCCGGGTGATGCCCCTCGTCCTCGGCGAGGTGGGCGACCTTGTTGACGAACTCCATGGCCGGCCGGAACTCGTCAAACTCGAACTTCCGGCTGATCCGGTTGGACTCGCGGTTGATCTTCCACTCCGGGACCTGCCGCATCATCTTCCCGGCGATCTCGGCCGAGAGCGGCTGCGCCCCGTTCCGGCACGGCTGGCAGGGCTTCTGGTGGAGTTCCATAGGATTCCCTAGGGGGTCGCCTTCTCCGTCGCGGCGGCCCGGCCCTTCGACGGGTACATCACCAGCAGCGCCGCCAGGCACGCGATCGCCACCCACATCGGGACGCTGAAAAGCTTCGTATAGCTCAGCTTGCCGCCGGCGCTGGCGAACTTCCCCACGTAGCCGGCGAACAGGTTCCCGACGATCGTCCCCAGGCCGATGATGACGAAGTTGAAAAGCCCCTGGGAGCTCGCCCGGACGTTGGCCGGCGTCTCCTCGTCCACGATCATGAACGCGACGAAGAAGAAGCAGCCGAAGCAGAGCCCGTGGAGCGCCAGCGTCGGCACGATGAGCGCGAGGTCGGTGCTGTACGCGAAGACGGCGAACCTCACAATGTAGGCGATCAGCCCCACCGTGAGGAGCGTCTTCCGGGACGCGCGCTTCGCCACGAACGGCATCGCCGCGAGCACGACGATCTCGAAGATCTGTCCGATGGTCATCAGGCCGCCGCCGCCCACGCCGAAGAATCCGTTGATCGTGTCCGCCAGTTCGGACTTGATGTTCCCGAGGAATCCCGCCGTGTGCACGAAGTAGAACTGGTGGATGCACGCCACCGGGAACGAGATGAGGAAGAGCGCCAGCAGCGGCATCTTCTTCACTTCCCCCAGCGCCTCCCAGGGCGCGAATTTCTGCTGCCCCTGCTTGGGAGGCGTCTTGGGGAGCATGAGGCAATAGACCCCGAGGATCACCCCGAGGATCGCACTCAGCTTGAACGAATCCGCCATGCCGGCCACCTGGCTCTTCCGCACGATCTTGCCGGTCTCGCTCTTGAGAAGGGCGGCCTCCTTCTCCACGGTCGTCACCTCGACCTTGTCCTTCAGGTCCTTGACGACCTCTTCCACCGCCCTGGCCTTGTCTTCCGGCTTCATCTTCTGGATCGCGGCGACCGCGTCGGGCTGCGCCTGCGCCTCGGTCGGGGTGTGCTGGTGCAGGAGCCACTGGCCCATGCCGATGCCCACGACGATCCAGCCCACGGTGCCCCACACGCGGACCCTGCCGAAGTCGCGGTCGCGGTCCGGCAGGTGATGGAAGGCCAGCGAGTTGGTCAGCGCCAGCGTGGGGGCGTAGATGATCGAGTAGAGGATGCCGAAGATCACGAGCCCCAGGTAACTCTCGATCGTCGCCAGGAACCACACCATGACCGCGCCCACGATGTGGCTGATGCACAGGAATTTCTCGGTGTTGAAGTAGCGGTCCGCGATCTGGCCGGAGATGAAGGGCGCCGCGAGCGCGCCCACCGCGGCGAGCGAGAAGAGCGTGCCCACTTCCTCGATCTTGAAGCCGCGGTGCTCGAACGCGAACGAGAAGAAGAGCGGCAGCCAGGCCCCCCAGATGGCGTACTGCAGGAACATCATGACGGAGAGCTGGGCGTTCAGCTTCCCGGAGAGCGGCGCCGCGCCCGATGCCCTGGCGTCCATTCCTCACCCCCTGTCGGCGGGTTCCCAAGCCCCGGGGCCGCTCCCGGATGTGAACGACAACGACGAAGCCGGCCCTGAAGACGCCCACCATAGCATGTTCGAGGGATATTTCCACCAATCCATCGCCCCGGGAAAACCGCGCCACTCCCCCCGCCTGCCCCGCTCCCGCGCTATACTTGTGCTGAGCGGAGTTGAACCCCTTGTGCTGATCCCTCATCGATTCGCCGCGTTGTCCGGCGAATCGGTGGAGTCGAGCCACACGGGTCCGGAGGGAGGGGGCGCAGGGAGGGCCTGATGTCCGAGAGCTGTATCCGCCATCCCGAGGCGCCGGCCATCGCTCATTGCAAGTCTTGCGAACGGCCGGTCTGCGGGACATGCGCCTCGTTCCTTCCGGGCGGCCCCTTCTGCTCCGCCAAGTGCTCGGACGCCTACGTGGAGATGCAGGGCTCCGCCGCGCGCCGCGAAGCCGCCATCCCCCTTCCGCCCGCCGCCCCTCCGCCTCTGCTGCCCCCTCCCCGCGCCCCCGCCGAGCCTGGCTCCTCGCATCGGCAGCCTCAGGTCAAGGGGACTCCCCCCACGCGCCGCGCGCCGACGCAGCGCAGCGACGCCAACCTCGGCCTGAAGATCGTCGTGGGATTCCTGGGCCTCATCGTCGCGGTCCTCGGATTCCTCGTCCTCACCCGGAAGGACGGCACCTCCGAAGACCCGGCCCGCGGATCAGGCGCCCTCACCCAGCGCCCGAAGCCGCCGGTCCCGCCGCCGCCCGTTCCGCCGCAACCCCCGGTCGCGGCCCCGAAGCCCGCGCCCCCGACCCCGGCCCCCAGACCGGTGCCCGCCGTGACACCGACCCCG
Source organism: Planctomycetota bacterium (assembly GCA_023261405.1). Taxonomy (GTDB): domain Bacteria; phylum Planctomycetota; class MHYJ01; order MHYJ01; family JACPRB01; genus JACQFK01. The sequence continues at coordinate 201 of JAHFOZ010000268.1, read as the reverse complement.
GATCCCGTACCCCTGGTCCCCCCGAAGCCGGCCCCTGTCCCACCCCCGGTGACGCCGGTCCCGGTTCCTCCACCGCCCGTCGTCCCGAAGCCCGTTCCTGTCGTGCCTCCCGTGACTCCGACCCCGGACCCGAAGCCTGTCCCCGCAGCGCCACCGCCCCCCCCGCCCCCCAAACCTGATCCCCGGTTCGTCCAGCCGTGG
>JAHFOZ010000267.1:4463-7478 GCA_023261405.1 Planctomycetota bacterium | reverse complement strand
GATCCAGGCCACGTTCGTCTCCACCGAGAGGGACCGGCGCCACGCCTCGGCAACCCTTGGACCCCCGGAGCCGGGCCGGGGCTTCCTCCTCGCCTGGCCGCGCGCCCGGTACCCGAAGATCGAGCCCAACCCCGACGGCAGCTTCGCCCTGGCGTTCCTCGACGCCGAGGGCAAGGTGCTGGAGTCGCACCTCGTGGTGAAGACCGACCGCGAGGGCGTCCAGCCCAAAACCGAGTGCCCCTACGCGCTCCTCCTCCCCCCCGGCCTGCTCCGCAAGCCCGACTTCAAGCCGGGCGACAAGGTGGAGATCCCCGCCGAGGCCCGCTGGTCCGCGGCGCAGGAGCTGCCCGTCATGAAGATCGGCGACGTCACGGCGCACGTCGAACTCTCGATCAGCGACGCGGAGAAGCAGCACGGGCTGATGTTCCGCCCGCGGATGTCGGCGGACGACGGGATGCTCTTCGTCTACGGGTCGGACGCGCAGCGGAACTTCTGGATGGGGAATACGCTCATCCCGCTCGACCTGGGTTTCTTCCGGTCGGACGGCACGCTCGTGAACGTGAACGAGACGCCCATGTATCCCGACCCGCGGAACCCGCCCTCGAACTACGCGACCTCTGGCTCCGAGGGACCCGCGACGTACGTGCTCGAGATGAACCTGGGCTGGTTCAAGCAGAAGGGGCTGACGGACGCCGCCGGAAAACCCAAGCCGGGCGTGAAGGCGGTCTTCCCGCCCGAGGCGCAGCGCGCCGGCGGGGACTAACGGAAGCCCTCCCACACCTCAAACGCCGCGTCGCGCGAGACGACGCGGATGCGGTCCTTCTCGAGGACGAACTCCAACTCCGCCGCGTGCGCCACCTCGGAGAGCGCCTCGAGGAGCGGCTTTCCGGCGGCCTCACGGACGTAGGGAGCCGGCCATAGCCCTCCCGGCACCCTCCACTCCAAACCCAGGCCCGCCGCCTTCGCGATCCGTGCCGCCACTTCCGCGGGCCGTCCCTCCGCGGTCTCCGCGAGGACGTCCATCCCCAGTTTCGCCCACAGCTCCGGCTGCCGGCAGGCGTTCAGAATCGAACGCTCCCCGATTCCGCGCTGGATCTCCCACAGGCCTCGACGGTCGCCCCAGCGCGCAAGCTCCTCCGCCGACGCCCGCCGGACGACGAGCGCCGGATCGGCGAGCAGCGGGGCGATCGCCGCCACCGACTCCTTCCCCCTGAAACGCGACCAGCCCCGGAGCGCCGCGACGCGGACGTCGCGATGCGGATCCGACAGCAGCTTCTCGATCCCGACCGCCGCGACGGCCGCGCGGACGAACGAGTGCTCGTCGGAAGCTCGCCGGACGACTTCGTCGCGCCGTCCAAGCGCGACAAGCGCCTTCACCGCGCCGGCCCGCACGAGGGGCTCGCTATCCTCGACCAGCAGGCCCAGCGCCTCGGCCGCCGCGGCGCGGACCTCGAAGTCCGGGTCCTTGAGGAGAGGCCCCAGCCCCGACGCTTCTCCCAGCCGCCCGAGCGTCCCCGCCGCGGTCTTCCGCACCTCGCCCCACTCGTGCTTGAGCAGGGGCGTGACGAGCCCCACGACCTCCTTCGCTCCCATCCGGACGAGCATTCCCGAGGCCGCCTGACGGACGTCAGCTTTTTCGTCCGTCAGGAGCGGGATGAATCTCGCCGCCGACACACGCCCCTCGAGGACGGCCAGCGTCTCCATCGCCTCGCGGCGGACCTGGCTGTCCGGATGCCCCAGCAGGTCGGCCACAGACGACACGGACTCTTTCGCGTCGAGGGCGGCGAGGGCGCGGAGCGCCAGCCGGGCGACGAAGTCATCGTCCTTGAGCTTCTTCACGATCGCCGGGATCGACTCCTTCGACCCCAACCGCGCCAGGGCGAGCGCCGCGTTCGCACGGACCGACGAGTAGGGGTCCTCCATGAGGGCCTCGATCATCGGGATCTCCGCCCTCCCGGCCAGGTCCGTCGCGGCCCACATCGCCCCGAGCCGGACATCATCCCCCTCGTCGCGGAACAGCCCCAGGATCGCCGGCAGCGCCTCGCGAGTCCCCAACTCGGCAAGGGCGGAGGCCGCGGCCGTCCGCACCGATGACTCCATGTCGTCCAGGAGTGCACGAAGCGGGACCACCGCCTCCTTCGCCCCGAGCCGCGCCAGTCCCGAAGCGGCAATCTCTCGAACCAGGGCCGGCTCTTCATCAAGGAGCTTGATCAGTACGGGGATCTCCTCCCGGCCTCCCGCGCGAGCCACGTAGGAAGCGATGCACCCCCGAAGCTGGGGGCCTTCCCCATCCATCTGCTCCAAGGCCTTCTGAATCGGCCCACGCGCGCCCGACCTCTGAAGCGCATAGAGAGCGTGTTGCCGGACTTGGCCACTCGGATGCTGGACGAGCGACTCCAGACCAGGGATCTCCTCCCGCTGTCCCAGCTCGGCCAAGGCGACGGCTGCGCGCGCTCGCAGGTAAGCGTCCTCCTCCCCGCGACACATCCCAAGGAGGAACGGGATCGCCCGGCGGTCCTGACGATCCTCGATGGACGACAGGTCCGCCTCGCGTTCCCTGTTCCCGACCTTCCCGACGAGGCCCTCGAGCGCCTTGAGAGCCTCAGGGGCGTCCATGGCATTCAGGGCCAGAACGGCCCTGCGGACCGCCGCCCCGCCCCTCATTTTCACGAGTTCGGGGATGAGGCTCGCCGCCTGGAGCTTGCCGAGGACCCCCGGGACCCGCGGCGCAATCTTGGGGGACTCGTCCCCGATCAGCAGGGGGAGCAAGGCCTTCGACACCTGCTCCGCCCGGATCGCCCCCAGGGCCTTGATGGCCTCCGCCCGAACGTCTTCCGATTCATCGGAGAGGAGGTGCAGCAGCGTGGGCACGGCCTCGTGGGAACCGAGCATCCCCAGGGCCTCGGCCGCCTTCGACCGGACGCCTGCGTCTCCGTCGCTCGTCGCCCTCATCAGCGCGGGGACGGCCGTCCGCGCCTCGAGTTTCCCGAGCGCCACGGCGGAGGCCTCCCGCAC
>JAHFOZ010000267.1:0-4453 GCA_023261405.1 Planctomycetota bacterium | reverse complement strand
GAGGGTCGGAGAGCCAGCCTGCGAGATCAGGGATCGCCTCCCAGGCCCCGAGATCCTGGAGCGTCAGGATCACGCTGCGGCGGACGTCCTGGTTCGGATGGGTGAACCGACGGCGGAGGTCGGGGATGGTTTCTCGCGCGCGCATCCGGGTCAGCGCAGTCCGCACCGCATGCCGGATTTGAACATCTTCATCCTCGATCCCCGGAAGGATGAGCGGGACATCTTCCCGCGAGCGCATCACTCCGATGGCGTTGATGGCGGCCTGCCGGACGGACTTCTGCTCATCCACAAGCAAGGCGCGGATCTCCGGAAGGGCTTCGAATCCCAAGCTCTCCGCCGCCAGACACCGGACGCCCGGGTCGGGGTCCTTGAGGAGCTTCCGGAAACCCAGGATGGCTTCGGGAGAAGGATCCCAACGGATCCGGTGGATGAGTTCCATCCGGACGTCGGGCGAGCCGTCATTGAATCGCGGGAGGAGGTACCGCAACGCCTCTCGTCGGCCCAGCCGCCACGAAACCTCGACGGCTTTCCGCCGCACGTCCTCGCTCGGGTCGGTCAACCGCGCAACGACCCCGTCAAGCGCTTCCTTCGCGCGGAGGTCCAGGAGGGTCTCGAGGGCATTGACCCGCACGCCCGACTCCGGATTCTTCAAGGTCTTGATCACCTCCGGGAGGGCCGAGCGCAGCCGATGCCGGTGCACCTGGTCGAGCACGAGTTTCACTTCCTCGCCGGAGGAGGCGCGGAGCGCGCGCGCGGCCAGCGGCTCCAGCTCCGTGCGCCGAAGGGAGGAATGGCGAGGCTCCCCGTCACCGTCCTCCGCCGTGGCCTCGAGAAAGATCTCCGTCCAGGTGTGCTCGTCGCCGGCCGCCAGGCGCTCCTCGGCGCCTTTCATCACGGAGAGGAACTTCGGGGTCAGCGTCTCGAGGATGGGGACGAGGCGGAGCAGCCTTTGCGCGCGGGCGGCCACCTCGCCGTCAGGGTCCTTCGCCGCCTTCTCGAGCTGCGGGAGCGCCGCGCGGCCCAGCGCGCGGAGCTTCTTCGCCGCCTCCTCGCGCTCCGCGAGGGAGTCGGAGCGCAACTTCTCGACGAGAGAGGCGGCATCCTCCTGAGGGACCGCAAGCAGCGCGGCCAGGAAGAAGGCTACGCAGGGGCGCATGGCCCCCCATCTTAGCGGATCGGGAGGACGCGGCATGTGATAAGGTAGAGGCGCCCATGGGAAAGTCGGTCTGGTTCATCGTGGTCTTCGGCCTCCTGGCCACGGCGGGGCTGGCCATCGCCATGTTCCTGACGCTCGAGATGTTCCAGCAGAGCGCCGCGGGCAGCCAGTCCAAAACCGCCGAGGCCGTCCAGGCGAAGTTCAAGTTCGAAAGCGTGATCGCCCTCGTGATCATCGAGGAGGGGAGACCCCACCTCGGTCTCCGCTACAGCACCACGCAGGGACTCCCCAACGCCGAGGGCGAGACGGCCCAGATGACCGAGGTGGCGCAGTTCGCCATCGGGACGTATGACGGGAAGGACAAGCGCCTCATCGAGGAGATCCGCGTGACGCGGAGGGAACGGCGCGGCGCCGGCTTCTGGGTGAACACCTACGAGTCCCGCCACACGATCCCAAACCCCTTCAAGGGTATGCCTGAGCCTAAGCGGCCACCCTCCACTTCACCGCAAAGATAACGGAGAGCACGGAGAGCTTGTAGCACGGCTTCTACGAGCTGCGAGCTCCGCGCTACAAGCTCGCCCCGGAGCGCTCAAACCTCGCACGGCGCGGTTCGGGGGAGTTAGAATGTGCGCGTGGCCGAGCTGCTCTGGACCCCCACGCCCGAAATCGTCGAGCGCGCCAGCGTCACCCGCTTCATGCGCAGGCACGGCATCCACGACTACGATGAGCTGGTCCGCCGCTCCAACGCCGACACCTCCTGGTTCTGGGACGCGGCGCTGAAGGACCTCGGCGTCCGCTGGTTCGAGCCCTACACCCGGGTCCAGGACTCCTCGAAGGGCTTCGCGTGGACCCGCTGGTTCCTCGACGGCCGGATCAACATCGTCGCCAACTGCCTCGACGCGCGCGAGCCCCGCCGGCCGGCCCTCGCCTGGGAGGGAGACGACGGGGCCGTCCGCACCTGGACCTACGCCGAGCTCCGCCGGAAGACCGCGCAGGTCGCCAACGCCCTCCTCAAGCTCGGCGTGCGCAAGGGCGACGCGGTCGGCATCTACATGCCCATGGTGCCGGAGATCGTGGCCGTCTTCTTCGGTTGTCTCAAGATGGGCGCCGTCGCCGTGCCGGTCTTCTCCGCCTTCGGCGCGCCGGCGCTCGCGGCCCGACTGCAGGACGCGGAGGCGAAGGTCCTCTTCACGGCCGACGGCGTCTCGCGGCGCGGCAAGCGGACGCCGCTCAAGCCCGAGGCCGACCTCGCCGTGCGGGAGTGCCCGTCGATCCGGAACGTGATCGTCTTCCGCCGGCTCGGGATCGAGGTCCCGATGGGGCCGAAGGACCTCCTCTGGGAGGACGCGGTGGGGGCCTCCCCCGCGCGGGCGGCCACGGCCGTGATGGAGGCCGAGGACACCGCGCTCGTCATCTACACCTCGGGCACCACGGGGAAACCCAAGGGGACCGTGCACACGCACGCCGGGGCGCTCGCGCAGGTCGCCAAGGAGCTGGGCTACGGCTTCGACCTCAAGGAGCACGACGTCTTCTTCTGGGTCACCGACATCGGCTGGATGATGGGCCCGTGGGAGATGATCGGCGCGGCGTACTTCGGCGCCACGCTCGTCCTCTTCGAGGGCGCGCCCAACCATCCGAACCCGGACCGCCTCTGGGAGATCGTGGAGCGCCACCGCGTGACGCACCTTGGGATCTCCCCCACCGCGATCCGGCTGCTGAAGGCCTCGCCGCTCGACTGGGTGAAGAAGCACGACCTCTCCTCGCTGCGCATCCTGGGCTCGACGGGCGAGCCGTGGGACCCTGACAGCTACCTCTGGACCTTCGAGCACGTGGGCGGCCGGCGCTGCCCGATCATCAACATCTCGGGCGGCACGGAGATCCTCGGCTGCCACCTCATGCCCCTCCCGATCACCGGGCTCAAGCCCTGCACGCTCCGCGGGCCGGGGCTCGGGATGGACGTGGACGTCTTCGACGACGACGGGAAGCCCATCCGCGGCGGCATCGGCCACCTCGTCTGCAAGAAGCCCGCCCCCTCGATGACCAAGGGCTTCCTCAAGGACCCGCAGCGCTACCTCGACACCTACTTCTCGAAGTTCGGCCCCGACATCTGGTACCACGGCGACTGGGCGAAGGTGGACGAGGACGGCTACTGGTTCCTCCACGGCCGCTCCGACGACACGATCAAGGTGGCCGGGAAGCGCGTGGGGCCGGCCGAGGTGGAGGGCGCCCTCATCGAGCACCCGGCCGTGGCCGAGGCGGCCGCGATCGGCGTGCCGCACGACCTGAAAGGCGAGACGATCGTCTGCTTCACGGTGCTCAAGCCCGGCCACGCCCCCTCGGAGCCGCTGCGCGCGGCCCTCCTCGAGCAGGTGGTGAAGCACCTGGGAAAGACCTTGAAGCCCGAGAAAGTCCTCTTCGTCCGCATGCTGCCCAAGACCCGGTCGGCCAAGATCATCCGGGGCGCGATCCGCCGCCGCTACCTGGGCCAGCCCGTGGGCGACACCGCCTCCGTGGAGAACCCGGACTCGATCGAAGAGATCGCGCGGGCCGTCTGATGGTCGGGTATTCGCGCAGCATCGTCCGGTACGGCTGGGTCTTCCTCCTGGCCTGCGTCGCGGCCGCGGGGTGGGCGGGCTGGCTCCTCCCCGGCTTCTCCGTCGATGCCGGCACGGATGTCCTGCTCAACGAAGACGACGACGACCTCTACTTCTATAACCAGACGCGGGCCGACTGGGGCACGGACGAGTACCTCATCGTCTGCTGCCACCGCAAGACGGGCTGGTTCGATCCCGAGGGCCTCGGCCTCCTCAACGGGCTCGTCCAGCGCCTCCGCGCCCTTCCCCACGCGAAGGACTGCACCGCAATCACGACCGTGCCCCTGCTCCGGAACCGGACGGGCGCCTTCGGGATGCCCTCGCCGATCACCCTCGCCGACCGGAACGGCGAGCTCGACCCCAAGGTGGACCTCGAGAAGGCGAAGGCGGAGCTCCTCGAGCACACGCAGGCCTCCGGGAACCTGATCTCGGCCAGCGGGAAGGACGCCTCGATCCTCGTCTACCTCGACGTGAACGAGGACATCAACCGATACGAGCCGGCGCGCAACCGCCTCCTCGGCCGCCCCAAGGACCCCGACGCGAGGAAGGAGCTCGCCCGCATCGATCCGCTCTACAAGAAGGCGAAGGCGGAGCTGGCGAAGTGGGCCCCGATCATCAAGTCGTCCGGAGCGGAACTGGACTGACGGGCTGACACTCCGCTTGCGCAACTCGCATTCCCGAATCGGTGAGAGCGAAGCTCGGC
>JAHFOZ010000266.1 GCA_023261405.1 Planctomycetota bacterium | reverse complement strand
CGGACGACGCGCTGCGGAACGTCCTCACGTGCCTCCGTCCGCTCCTGCGCGGCCGGCTCATCGTGGTGTTCGGCTGCGGCGGCGACCGGGACCGCGGCAAGCGCCCCAAGATGGGGCGGGTGGCGGCCGAGCTCGCCGATCAGGTGATCCTCACGAGCGACAACCCGCGCAGCGAGAGCCCCACGGCGATCCTGAGCGACATCACCCAGGGCATCTCCGGCCGGACGAAGGTCCTCGTGGACCCCGACCGGCGGGGCGCGATCAAGCTGGCGATCTCGCTCGCGCGGAAGGACGACGTGGTCCTCATCGCGGGCAAGGGGCACGAGAACTACCAGATCTTCCGCGACCGCACGGTCACGTTTGACGACCGGCAGGTGGCGCGCGAAGTGCTCGGCGAACTGGCGAAACGGCAATAGGCGTCCTGCAGTAGGGGAGCAGTACGGGGGAAGAAAGACCGCGGCGGCGGCCTCGTCGCCGCGCGTTCCGCCTTCCCCCGCGTCCGGAGAGGGGGAAGAAATGATAGCCGGCACGCATATCTACGGCGGATTCCGCATCTCGCCCTACCTCGCGATGAGGGTCTTCGAGGCGGTGGACGAGATCAATGCGAAGAACAACGATCCGGCCCTTTCGCACACGTCGGACGACGATTGCCCGCTCTGCATTTCCACCCGCGAGAAGGAGGCGACCCATGATGCTGCTGAGCCAGGTGGCCCGCGCCATCAGTGGACGGCCTAGCGTCGCCCTCGGAGACGCGCGCGTCGGCGGGGTCTCCACGGACACGCGGAGCCTCCGTCCGGGCGACCTTTTCTTCGCGATCCGGGGAGGGAGTTTCGACGCTCACGACTTCGTCGGGGAGGCCCTCGCGAAGGGCGCCTGCGCCGCGGTGGTCGAGCGGGCGGTGGTGGTCCCGGGCCCCGTGATCGAGGTGCCGGACACGGTGAAAGCGCTCGGCGCGCTGGCCGCCGCGTGGCGGATCACCCTGCGGGCGCGGGTGATCGGCGTGGCCGGTTCGAACGGGAAGACGACGACAAAGGACATGATCGCGCACGTGCTCGGGGCGGACCGGCGCCTCGTAAAGGCGCAGGGGAGCTTCAACAATTCCGTGGGCGTGCCCCACACGATCTTCCAGGCCCGAGAGGAGACGGAGATCGCCGTCCTGGAGATCGGCACGAACCACCCCGGCGAGATCGCCTACCTGGGGCAGATGGCGCGGCCGGACACGGCGGTGCTGGTGAGCATCGGTGCGGAGCATCTCGAGGGGCTCGGTTCGATCGACGGCGTGGCGGACGAGGAGACCTCGCTCCTGGACTACGTGCGCGGCGGGGGTTCGGCGGTCCTGCACGACGATCCGAGGATCCTCTCGCGGGTGCGGTTGCCGGCGGAGAAGGTCGTGACCTTCGGAATGACGGACCACGCGGACCTCCACCCCACGGACGTGGACGGGTGCTCCTTCCGGATGCGCGGAGTGTCCTTTCGCCTGGGCCTCGTAGGAGAGTGGAACGTGCAGAACGCCCTGGCCGCGGTGGCGGTGGGCCTGCTTCACGGGGTCCCCCTTCCCGAGTGCGCCCGTCGGCTGGAGACCTTCAAGGGGCCGAAGATGCGGATGGAGCGCCTGTCGCTCGGCGGGGTTATGGTCATCAACGATGCGTACAACTCGAACCCGGAGTCGGCGGGCCGCGCGATCCGGGAGTTCTCCGGGATGCGGACCTCCGGCCGCAAGGTGGCCGTGATCGGGGACATGCGGGAACTCGGGGCGGAGTCTCCGAGGTATCACCGGGAGATCGGCGCGCTCCTGGCGGAGTCGGCGGTGGACGTGGTGGTCACGGTGGGACGCGAGTCGCGCGCGGCGCTGGAGGTCGTGGGCTCCCGCAAGGAGGCGCACGGTTTCGACTCCGTGGACGAGATGCGCCCGGGCCTGGACGCGCTCGTCCGGGAGGGGGATCTCGTGCTGCTCAAGGGGTCCCGCTCGATGGCGCTGGAACGGTTGGTCAAGTGGATGGCTGAGAGGGTCGCCTGACATGATGCCCTGGCTCTTCGAAAGCATGGAGAAGGAGTTCACCCTGCGCGCCGCGATGGCGGGGGTGCTGGCGTTCGCGGCGAGCCTGCTCCTGGGCCCGCGGGTGATCGCGTGGCTCCGGGCGCGGAAGATGGGCGAGCAGACCGAGAAGCAGGATTCGCGGCAGCTCGACCAGATGATGAAGGACAAGAACGGGACGCCCACGATGGGGGGCGTCTTCATCGTGGCCGCCATCCTGGTGAGCGTGGCCATCTTCGGGAACTTCAGCAACCCCGTGCTCTGGGTGCTGCTGGGGGTCACCGTGGGGCTCGCGTCGGTGGGGGCGGTGGACGACTGGCTCAAGCTCTCCGGCCGCTGCAAGACGGGGATGCGGATGCGGACCAAGTTCCTCCTGCAGGTGGTCATCGGCCTCGTGGCGGGCATGGGTCTCCACGCGGCGCTGGCCCGGACGGATCCGGTCCCGGCGACGAGGCTCTACATCCCCTTCGACGGCTCGATCGACCTGGGGGCCTTCTACCCGGTGCTCGTGATGCTGGTGATCGTGGCCACCACGAACGCCGTGAACATCACGGATGGCCTCGACGGTCTCGCCGGGGGCTGCCTGGGGATCTCGACCTTCGCATACGCGGTGATCGCGTACATCGTGGGGCGCGTGGACTTCAGCCGCTACCTGGAGCTGCAGTACGTCTCGTCGAGCGCGGAGATCACAGTCTGCTGCACGGCGATGCTCGGGGCCACGGTGGGCTTCCTCTGGTTCAACACCCACCCGGCCCAGGTCTTCATGGGCGACTCGGGCTCGCTCCCGCTGGGCGGCGCCCTGGGGCTGGTGGCCTGCGCGACGAAGCAGGAGCTGCTGCTCCTCCTCGTGGGCGGAGTGTTCGTGATCGAGGCGGGCTCCTCGCTGCTCCAGATCGCCAGTTTCAAGCTCACCGGGCGGCGGGTGTTCAGGATCGCGCCGCTCCATCACCACTTCCAGTTCTGCGGGCTGCCCGAGACGAAGATCACGCTGCGATTCTGGATCGTGGCCGCCGTGATGGCGGTGGCCAGCCTTTCGCTTCTCAAGCTGAGATAGGGGGAGCCATGACCGATACGCTGGACGTCGACCGCATCAGCCCGGCGCTCCTGACCCGGGAGGGACGGGTATCGCTGCCCGTGGCGGACGAGATCGAGGCGGCGATGCGCATGTGGCGCCTTCCGATGGTCCGCCAGTGGGCGCTGGCCGTGCGCCGCGAGGCCCGGGGGGAGTACCGCCCCGTCGCGAGGATCGAGGCGCTGCCCTGCCTCTCCGCGGTGCTGGAGTTCCGGCGCTCGTGGAGGTTCTGGCTGGGCGAGGAGCACCCGGGCCTCACCGTGGCGTGGCGGCGCATCGAGGTCGACGCCTGGACCGGAGAGGTGCGCGTCTGGGACCCGCGCGCCGACCTCTGGCACCCGGTGCGGTCCTGGTTCCAGGCGGCCGGCTAACGACTCAGCGCCGCCGAAACGTTAACAGGCGGGGCCCAGCAGGTCTTTCACGGCCTCGCGCTCGGCCTTGAGCTCGGCCGCCGACGCGTCCAAGCGCTTGCGCGCGTCGTCGTCGATCGCCAGGCCGGGGACGAAGGACCACTTCCTCCCATCCGACGTCTGCAGGGGAAAGCTGTAGATCAGCCCCGCCGGAATCCCGTAGGGGTTGCCGTCGGACATCACCCCGGCGCTGAAGCTGTCGTTCGGGCGCGTGGGCGTCGCGGCGGAGCGGACGCTGTCGATGGCCGCGTTGGCGGCGGAGGCGGCCGAGGAAGCCCCGCGCGCCTTGATGACGGCCGCGCCGCGCTTGGCCACCGTAGGGATGAAGGTCTCGGCAAACCACGCGGCGTCCGGGATCGCCTGCGGGGCGGGCTTCCCCCCGACGAGCGCATTCTTATAGTCGGGATACTGCGTGTCGCTGTGGTTGCCCCAGATGGTCATCCGCGTGACCTGTCCCACGGTCACCCCGGCCTTCTTCGCCAGTTGCGTCGCGGCGCGATTCTGGTCCAGGCGCGTCATGGCGAACCAGCGGTCGGAGGGTACCTTGGGGGCATGGGAGCGGGCGATCAGGCAGTTGGTGTTGCAGGGGTTGGCCACGGTGAGGACGCGGACGTCCTTCCCGGCCGCCGAGTTGATCGCCTTCCCCTGGCCCGTGAAGATGGGGCCGTTGGCGCGGATAAGGTCCGCGCGGGTCATGCCGTCCTTCCGGGGAAGACCCCCCACGAGGATCACCCAGTCGGCGCCCTCGAAGGCCTCCTCCGCCTTGTCCGAGGTCCGGACGCCGGCCAGGAGCGGGAAGGCCCCGTCTTCGAGTTCCATCACGGTGCCCGTGAGGGCGGGGAGGGCCTGCGTGACCTCGAGCAGGCCCAGGTTCACGGGCTGCTCGGGGCCGAAGATGTCGCCCGCGGCGACCCGGAAAAGGAGGGCGTAGCCGATCTGGCCGCCCGCGCCGGCGATGGCGATGCGGAGGGGCTGGGTCATGGAAGGCGTCTCCTGTGAATTCGGGGACCGGACCGTCCGGATTATAGCGCGGGGGGGCGGGGTCTTGCCAATCAGAAGATGGACTTGACCAGGAGGAGGAGCCCCACCAGGAAAACCGGGATCCCCACGGCCTTGCTGTGGAGAAGGTCCATGATGAGCAGGCCGCCGCCCATGAGGGCGAACCCCGCGACGCCCAGGGTGATCCTGATCGTGATCTTGAGGGGCGCGGTCAGGAGATCCTTGATCACGGGGAGAACCCTCCCGACCCGGCGGGCGCGTCCGAGCCCACGGCTTCCGCCGCCTTCCTCTGGATGGTCTCGAACACCTTGATGAGCTCCGCGGACTCGGGGGAATCGGGGAAGCTCTTCATGATGGCCACGGCCTTCTGCCGGGCCAGTTCCCACATCTCGAGGTCCATGTAGGTCTTGACGTGCTGGTACATCTGAGCGAGTCCCTTTTCGCGGAACTGTTTCTCCTGGTCGGCGCTCATCGGGCGGCCCTGCGAGACGAACTTGGGCTCGGCCTTCCAGCGCAGTTCGTTGAGGTTCCGGGAGACGAGTTCCGCCTCCTTCGTCGCAGGATGCTCCTTCACGATCTGGCTCGCCTTCTCGAGCGCGAGCTCCCACATTTCCAGATCCACGTAGATCTTCATCTCGTGGTAGAGCCCGCTGAGCCGGTCGGGGGGCGGGGAAGGCGCGGGCGCGTCGGCGGTCGGGGGGGCCACGGGAGCCGCCGCCGGAACGCGGGGCGGCGCGGGGGCGAGGGCCTCCAGGAGGGCCGACGCCACGGCGAAGAGCGTGAGGAAGAGGAAGCCAAACACGATGTGGCGATAGGCGGCCTCGAGCGGCTTGAGCATCGCGAGGTCGGGCTGGACGAGGTGCAGGACCGCGATGGCCGCGCCCCCCACGACCGCCAGAGCCGCGCCCAGGGCCAGGGCGGCCTGGAACACCGCTCGAAGCTTCATGGTCACAGCGTAGCTCCCCGCCTCCACTATATCAAGACGGAGGATTCGCTTGACTCACCCTCAGGCCCCCCTAAGATGAACCCTCCATGAGACGCGGCCGCGCGACGATCGCCACCCACTCCCACCGCGAGATCGAGTCCGTCTCGAGGCCGGTGGTCCCCCCGATCACCCTCGCGTCCGTCTACGAGTTCGGCGATCTCGACACGCTCCTGGCCGCCTACAAGGGAGGGAAGTCGGCCTGGTCCTTCTACCGCCGCTTCGGCCACTCCAACGGGCGGCTGCTCGAGGAGACGATGGCAGCCCTCGAGGGGACCGGGGACGCCCTGGCGTGCGCCAGCGGAATGGCCGCGGTGCTCACGATCTTCTCCGGGCTGCTCGGCAAGGGGGACCGGATCGTCGCGCAACGGGACCTCTACGGGGGCACCTACGCCTACCTGCAGAATCAGGTGGGGCGCCTGGGGGCGGAGGTCACGCTGGTCGACGGAGAGGATCTCCCGGCGGCGATCGTGCCGGGCACGAGGATCGTGGTGGTCGAGACGGTCTCGAACCCGCTGATCCGGGTGGCGGACCTGGCGGCGGTGGGGCGGGCGGCCCGCCGGGCGGGGGCGATCCTCGTCGTGGACAACACGTTCGCCACGCCCATCCTGTGCAGGCCCGCCGAGTGGGGGGCGGACGTGGTCTTCCACAGCGGGACCAAGTTTCTCAACGGCCACGGCGATGCGGTGAGCGGGGTCATCTGCGCGTCCCGGAAGCTCCTGGGGCCCATGCGCGCCTTCGCCGCGGGGATGGGCACCGGGGTCTCGCCGCTCGACGCGTGGCTGACCCTGAGGGGGCTGAAGACGCTCGGGCTCCGGGTCGCGAGGGCCTCGGACAACGCCGTCCAGGTGGCGGCCCTGCTGTCGCGGCATCGCAAGGTCGCGCGGGTGAACTATCCGAAGCCCGTAAGGTATCTCCGGCCCCACCGGGGGCCCATGCTTTCGTTCGAGCTCCGGGGGGGGCTTCGCTCCGCGGCGCGCTTCGTGAGGGCGTGCCGCCTCATCCGGCTGGTGCCGAGCCTTGGGGACGTGACCACGACCTGCACGCACCCGGCCCGGAGTTCCCACGCGTACATGAGCCCCGCGGAGCGCGCCTTGGTGGGGATCTCGGACGGACTGATGCGGATCTCGACCGGGATCGAGGACATCGCGGATATTCTCGAGGACCTTTCCCAGGCCCTCGCCAAGGTTTAGGAGACAGAGCCATGCCGGATCCCGCCGTTCCCGCACCCTCCTCCGCGCCCCTCGGGGGCAGCTCCTCGGAGGGCAAGCCCTCCTCCGCGCCCCTCGGGGGAAGCGCTTCCTCCTCCGCCAAGGCTGCGGAGGACAAGTCGGAGGGCAAGCCTTCCTCCGTACCCGCCGGGGCCGGTGCTCAGGGGGGCAAGCCCGTCCCGGTTTCCGCTCCTCCCGCCGTCGGAGCAGCGGCGCCCGTCACGATCGACGACTTCAAGAAGCTGGTCTTCAAGGTCGGGAAGGTTGTGGAGTGCGCGGATCACACCAACGCGAACAAGCTCCTCGTCCTCAAGGTCGACATCGGCGGCGGGGAGATACGCCAGGTCGTCTCCGGGATCAAGCAGTGGTACCAGGCGGCGCAGCTCGTGGGGAAGAGCGTGGTGGTGGTGAGCAACCTGGCCCCGGCCAACCTGCGGGGGGTGGAGAGCCAGGGCATGGTCCTGGCGGCCTCCTCGGGAGCGGACGTGATCCTCGTGGCGCCCGAGAAGGACGCGCTTCCCGGCAGCATCGTGAAGTGAGGGCGGCGGCGGAGCGGATAGCTGATACCAAGGGGGGCGAACGGAGGGAAGTACAGGAGTGGAAGGGGGCGGACGTGCGCAAGAGGAGGATGAGCGGACCCGGTCAAGGCTGCCCGAGCCCGCAGGCGAAGGCGATTTAAAAAAGGCGAAGCACCGGGCAGGGAGGAGCCGCGGGACTTCTTAGCGACGTCCGAAGTCTTATTGGAACGCCAGCGAAGAAAGCCCGCCACCGAC
>JAHFOZ010000265.1 GCA_023261405.1 Planctomycetota bacterium | reverse complement strand
TTACCTGGAGACGTCCCTCTTCAGCCGCCTGGCCGATCCCGTCGGATCGCCCAAGAGACGCATGACCGAATCGTTCCTGCGCTCGGCGCGCTTGACCCACAGGCTCGTATTCGGCGCGGTGGTGATCGACGAGATCTTGGAGACACGCGGGCGCTTGCATCGGGAGGCGATCCTGAATCGGGCGTGGGGATCGGGCGCCAAGCTGCTGCCGCTGCGCGACGAAACCGACAAGATGGCCAAGGATCTGCTGGCGGCGGGGCGCTGGAGCGGTCGGCGGATTGCGGATATGGTGCATGTGGCGTATACTCTCTTGGCGGACGCGGATGCGCTGGTGACTTGGGATGTGGATGACCTTGCGCGGCCTCGGCCCCGGACTATCGTACACGCGTATGCGCGGCGCCTGGGGATGCCGGCGCCGCTGATTGGAACGCCGCAGGAAGTATCGACATGGCTAGACATAGGGATCCGATGATGGCAGAAGTGAAGCGGGCGCGCCGCAGGGTGAGCCGTCGCCTGATGGAGGCGGATCGGAAGGGCCTGCTGCGCGAGGAGCTTCAAGCCATGCACAGTCGGGCCGAGCAGGCGCTGCGCGATGCAGCGGGGCGAGCCAAGGCCGCTCGAAAGCGCGCCCAGGCGTAGTCGAGTCTCGGGAGGCGTGATGGCAGCCCTCCTTGATGCCGCACCCACCCGCTCCCTCACGCGCCACGTCCCCCGCTCGTTCGCGGCGCAACGCGAGAACGACCCCGAATCCGGCCCTTACGGAGCGGGCCGCTTGGAAGGGAACAGCGCCGGGAGCAGGAAAAAAGTCGCCGCCAGGACCACCGCGGTGCCGATCATCACGAGCACGCCCATCGAGGAGAGTCCGGGCGTCGACGAGCCGCCGATCGCGCCGAAGCCCAGCAGCGTGGTCACCGCCGAGCCCCACACGCCGGGGCCCGTGTCCTTGAGCGCCTGCATCGGGTCGCGGCTCCCGAGCTCGCGCAGCCGCGCCACGTAGTGGATCCCGCCGTCCACCCCCGTGCCCAGGATGATCGGGATCGCCACCATGTTCATCAAGTTCAGCGTGCCCCCCAGGAAGACGCAGGTCAGCAGGGTCACCCCCGTCGCGACGATCACGGGCACCAGCGCCCGCAGCCCGTCCCACAGGTTCCCCAGCGACACGAGCGTCAGGAGCAGCACCGCCAGCGAGGTCCAGCCCGCCACCCGCCCCAGGTCCGCCGTCAGCAGCTTCGCGTAGTGGTCCGGAAGATGGAAGGCGCTGTAGAGACGCGTCTCCGGCCCCAGCTCCGCGCGCACCGCCCCGTCGAACACCGATCGCTCCCCGGGCGTCCAGAGCGAGCGCGGCGGGAAGAGGTAGATCACCGCGCTCTTCCGGCCCTCGTCCTCGTAGAAGAACTCGCGCTTCAGCGTCGCGAAGGCCGGGTCCTCCAGCCATGCGGGCGCGGGCGCCTCCGCCTCGAACGACTTGCGGAACGACTCCAACCCCTCGCTGAAGGGCTCCGGACGGAACCCGACGGCCGCCAGTTCCTTCAGCGTCCCGTCCACCCATCCCGCCGTCTCCCGGACGAACCGCGCGTTCCGCTCGACGCGCGCGGGGGAGGGGAAGAGTTCGTGCACGCCGTTCGCGAACGCCGCCACGCCTTTAGCCCGTAGCGCCTCCACGCGACTCCGGAGTTCCTCCACCGGGGTCGCCGCATCCACGAGCGCGCAGACCGGGCCGACCGAGATGCCGAGGTCCTTCTCCAGGCGGTCCAGCACCGCCTGCCCCGGGTCCCCCGGCGCGATCAGGTTCCGCAGGTCCAGGTCCACGCGGATCCGGCCCGCCGCCACCGCGCCCCACGACGCAAGCCCCACCGCCACCAGCACCCCGACCGCCACCCAGCGCCCGCGCGTCCCCATCACGCGCAGCGCCCAGGTCACGAGCCACGGCTCCGTCTCCTTCGCCGGGCGGATCAGCCGGTCCAACCCCATGAGGAGCACCGGGAAGAGCGTCAGCGACGCCACGAGGAGCACCACCATCCCGAGGAACAGGAGCATCCCCAGGTGGACGAAGCCCGGGAAGCGGCTGGAAAGCAGCACCAGGAAGGCCGACATCGTCGCCCCCGCCGCCCCCAGGAACGGCCGCTCCAGCGACGCCTGCGAACGGATGAGCGCCGCGTCGCGCGCCATCCCCTTGCGCTCCTCCCGGAACCGGGAGAAGAAGTGCAGCGAGAAATCCACGGGCTGCGCGACCAGGATCGCCGCCACGCTCATCACGATCGGCGAGAGCGGACCCAGCAGCGCCCCTCCGAACGCGAGCCCGCATACGATGGACAGCGCCACCGGCACCAGCAGCACGAAGGGCGCCAGCAGGCTCCGCGTGAACCAGGTCAGGAAGAGCATCACGAGGATCGAGGAGGCTATCGTCTGCGCGATCATGTCCGCGCGCATCGACGCGGCGTGCGCGCGCGCGCTCACGTAGCCCCCCGCCAGCTCCGCCCGGACCCCCGGCCCCAGCACCGCACCCACCCTCGCCTCCACCCCCTCGAGCAAGGCCTTCGAGAAATCCATCTGGTAGGAGTCGTCCTTTCCCACCGCCCGGATGAGCGCCACGGGGGGATTTTCGAAGAGGATCCATGGCGAGCCCGGCCTCAGCCTCGACGGGAAACGGTCCGCCAGGAGGTCGGCGGATTCTCCGAAAACCCAGCGCAGGCCGAGCGGGTCGCGGCGCACGATCTCCTTGCCGGCGATCGGGTCCTCCTCCAGGCGGCGGAGGGAGGACTCCAGCTCCTTTCGACGCTCGTCCCCGACCAGGCGCGCCTTCAAGCGCTCCACGGCCGTGTCGGGGAGCATGGCCAGCGGCGCGCGGCGGCCCCATTCGTAGCGCGACCCCGCGAACTCCTGGCGGGTGGCGATCACGCGGGCAAGGTGGGGCGATTCGCGGAGCGCGGCCGCCACGGCCGGGAGGACCTCCTCGATCCGCGTCGCGTCGTTCCCGCGGAGCACGACGAGCAGCGAGCGCGTCATGGCGGCGTCCCCCTGGAGGTGGCGGGTGAGGCGGAGGGTGGGGTCGTCGCGGGTGAAGAGCGCGGCGATGTCCGGGTCGATCCGGAAACCGGCGATCAACCAGCCCGCCGCCGCGGCGATCAGGATCCAGGCCGCCAGGACCCGGCGGGGACGGCGGACGATCCCGGCGGCCAGTCGCTCGGGGAACGTCGATGTCATCGCTGGAACTCGAAGGTGGAATCCGGGACCGCGGCGAGGACCTGCGATTCCCGGATCCGCACCCTCATGATGAAGTTGGGGGCGCGGATCGTGAGGTTCCGTCCCGGGTCGAGGTCCTCCTCCCACCGGATGCCGTAGACCCAGCTGTAGCTCCGGCGGACCACGCGGTTCATCCCGTCGAGCGCCGCCGCCGAGTGCGAGCCCTCCACCACGGGCCGCAGCGAGAGCCAGGTGAGGTCGCCTTCGTCGCGGACGCCCAGCACGCGGTCCTCGGTCACGGGCGCGACGTGCTCGAGGAGCGAGAGTCCCATCAGGAGGAGCGGATGCGGCATCCCGACGAGCGGCATCGCGGCGTCCACCCGCTCGCCCTCGGGTCCGAGGATGCCGCGGATCCGGTCGCGGCGCGCGACGAGGTCGATCGCCTTGGGTCCGAGGTCGGGGAAGCACTGGGCGCGCAGCACGGGCGAGGGGCCCGTCCGGGCCACGATCACGCCGTCAAAGCGCCCGGCCAGCTTCGAGCCTTCAATGTCGATCTCGACCGTGAGGCGGAGCGCCGGCCCCTTCAGCGGGTCCATCCAGCGGACGCGCGCCAGAACCCCGGGCGTGGGCTCGGAGTAACCCTGGCAGCCGGCGAACAGGGCCGCGAGGGCGGGCAGGAGCCGCCTCACCGGCCCCCCGGGCGCGAGCGGCGGAGTTCGGCGGGATCCACCTTCGAGAAGTACATCTCGGCCGTGGCGCAGAGGATGTCCCCCACAAGCGCGTTCCCCTCGGCCGCGCCGCCCGAGCCGTACATCTTGAGCAGCTTCACCTCGTAGCGGAGGACGTCGCCGGGGAACACGGGGCGGTGCATGCGGGCGTGCACGGCGCCGAAGAGGTAGATCCCCCCGTCGGCCGCTCCGGCGGGCGCGCTCTTGCGCGTGAGGAGGATGGTGCTCTGCGCGAGGCCCTCCAGGATGAGGGCCGCGGGCATCACGGCCAGCCCGGGGAAGTGCCCCTCGAAGAAGCGTTCGTTCCCCGTGACGTTCTTCACGGCGACGATGCGCTCGCCCGGGAAGAGGGCGGTCACCTTATCGACCATCAGGAACGGGTGGGATTGCGGGAGGAGGCGGCGGACCTCCTCGAAGTCGAGCGAGAGCGGGGATGAATCAGACATGCGGCACCGCGTGCTCCGCCGGGCGCGGGTCCTTCAGGAACTTCCACTTGTGGTTCGCGTCGATGAGCCAGTAGAAGAGCTGCACGCGGAAGCGGTCCAGCGGCCCGAGGTCCGAGCGGCCCGCCAGGAGCCTGGTGACGGCGTCGGACACGCCGAACGTGTTGCGCCGGTTGAAGAGGGCCTCGGCGAAGCCGGGTTTGTAGAAGGCGTCGATCATGCCGAAGTGGATGCGCGTCCAGCGGCGGAACGTCTTCTCGTAGCGGGCGAATGTGTCCGCGGCGAGCGTGCGGCCGGAGCGTAGTGCCTCCGCGAGCACGAGGGCGGCGCGCTCGGCGCTCCTCATGGCGAGCATCACGCCGGTGGACCAGATGGGGTCGAGGAATTCGGCGGCATCGCCCACGAGGACGAAGCCGGGGCCCGTGAGGCGCGTGCAGGAGTAGCTGTAATTCGAAGCGGTCCAGACCTCGCTCGCGCGCCGGCCGGCCGCGAGCCGCCCGAGGGCGTAGGGCGACCGCGCGAACGCCTGGTCCAGGAACTCGGGCGCGGAGAGGCCGCTCTCCTTCCACCGCGGGATGGACGAGACGAAGCCGACGCTCGTGATGTCGTTGCGCAGCGGGATCAGCCAGAACCAGCCCCCGTTCCCGAGGATCAGGTCCACGTTGCCCGCCCAGCGGCCCTCGCGGCGCGCCATCCCCGTGTAGCGCGCGTAGGCGGCGAACTTGTTGTACGAAGGATGGTTCACGCGGAGCTTCAGGAGCTTGGCGATCACCGACCCCTGGCCGCTCGCGTCGATCACCCAGCGGGCCTCGACCGCCGACTCCGCTCCGTCCTCGCCGCGGATCCGGAGGCGCGCCGGGGCGCCGTCCGCGCCCTGGAAATCGAGCACCGAGACCCCCTCCCGGACCTCGGCGCCGCGGTTCCGCGCATGGTCGAGGAGGAGCTTGTCGAAGACCTCCCGCTCGACCTCCCACGCGACGAGGTCGGGATCGGCGCCCCAGGAGAAAAAGTCGAGCTCGATCTGGCAGGATCCGTCGTTCGAGACGATGTGGGCCCCGTACTTGGGGAGGAAGGCCTCCTTCTGGAGGATGGGCAGCAGGTCGAGCCGGCGGTAGAGTCCCATCGTGCGCGGGAGGAGCGATTCCCCGATGTGGGGCCGGGGCATGCGCTCGCGCTCGAGGACGAGGACCTTGAAACCCTCGCGCGCGAGGACGTAGCCCGCGGTGGCCCCGGCGGGGCCGCCCCCGATGACGGCGGCGTCGTAGATCACCGGGCCGCCTCCAGGAGCGCGGCGCGGTCGAGTTTTCCGCGCGGGTTGCGGGGGAGGCGGTCGGAGACCCGGATCTCGCCGGGGACCTCACGGGCGGAAAGGCGGCTGCGGCAGAGTTCGAGGAGGGCGGCCGGCGTGTGCGCGGTGGTCTCGACGTAGGCCACGATTCTCTGGCCGCGCATCGGATCCTCCACGGCCAGCGCCACGGCATCGTCGACTCCGGGGAGACCGCGGAGGAAGATGTCGATCGTCGTGAGATCGATCTTGAAGCCGGCGATGTTCGCAAGGGGGCGCGTCCGGCCGAGGAGCCGCAGCCGTCCCTCGGGGCTCAGTTCGGCCCGGTCGCCGGTCTCGACGTAGGGTGGGAGGTCGGAGCTGCGGGGGAGTAGCGCGAAGCGGTTGGCCGCGGAGTGGATGCGGACCTCGCCCTCGCCGGCGAGTTCGATGCGGACTCCGGGGAGGGGGAGGCCCACGGTACCCGCCGCGCCGGTCTCGCCCGGCGAGCGCTCGAACGAGATGCCCCCGCATTCCGTGGCTCCGAAGAACTGGTGGACCCGCCGGCCGGAGGACTGCGCGAAGTCCCCGGCGATCTCCGGGGCGAGGGGCGCGCTGGCACAGATCACGCGTCGGAGCGCGAGGTTCCGCGGCCAGGCCGATCGCGAGAGCGCGCGGATGAGCGTGGGCACCGCGGGAAAGAAAGTGACCGCTCGGTCCCGCATCGTCTGGAGGAGCGCGGCGGGGAGGATGTCGGGCTGGAGGATGAGGGCGGTCCCCGCGGCGGCCAGCGAGAGGACGCCGTTGTCGAAGCCGTAGGAATGGCTCAGCGGGATCGCCACGAGGACCCGGTCGGAGGGGCCGATGTCCATGCCCTCGCGGATGTTCTCGATCCCCTGCACGAGGGCCTCTTCCGTGAAGCAGGCCCCGCGCGGGTCCACGGTGCTGCCGGAGGTGAGCTTGACGAGCGCGGTGCCGGCGGGAGGAGGTTCGACGTGACCGAGGTCCAGCAGGCGGACGGACGGGTCGGGGGCACCCTCGATCGGGTCGCCGCCGAGGCCGCTGTCACGGTGCAGGATGCGCCGCGCCCCCATGCGTCGGCAGACCTCGCGGGCTCCCTCGGGACGCAGGCCGGTGTCGAGGGAGAGCACGGGCGTGCCCAGGGATCGGAGGGCGAAGAAGAGTTCCGGGAAGGCGGCGACGTTTCCGGTGGAGAGCGCTGCGGCTTCCTCGGGTCCAAGGCCCGCGCCGCCGAGCAGGGCGGCCCATTGTTGGATCCGCTCGTCCAGGCGCCGGAAGGACAGGGAAAGGTTTTCGGATTCGGATCGGATGGCCTCGACCTCGGCTCGATCGCGGATCTGCCGTGCCAGCAGGCCGCCCAGGGGTGAATCGGGGGACGGTTTCATGGTGGTGCGGAAATATTACTCTGTGCGGGGGAGGGGTGCAACAGCCGGTCGCGTTACGCGGCGGGCCAGTCGATGTCGTGGGGGAGCTCCACGCCGAGCTTCTCGCGGGCGGGGAGGCGCACGCCGGCCTCGCGGGCGGCGGGGAGGATGTCCTTGATGTAGTCCTTCATGCATTCGGCCGAATCGCGCTTCTTGAGGCCCACGGCGATGGCGTACTTGTTCCCTTCGCTGTGGGGGCGGCCCATGCACAGGAGCCCCAGGCGCAGCCATCTCTCGAAGAGGAACTGGACTTTGTCGCGGTCCTTTTCCTGGCGGCAGAGAGGGACGGCGATCCGTTCGCCGTGGTCCTGGTGGCCCTCCTCCTGATGGACGATCTTGCCCACCACTTCGCGGTAGGGTTTCCAGCTGGACCGGTCGTACTCGCGAAGCTGCCAGAACCCGCCCCGGTCGTAAAGCCACTGGGCGATGCCGAGCTCGAGGAAACTCTCCGC
>JAHFOZ010000264.1:4450-7515 GCA_023261405.1 Planctomycetota bacterium | reverse complement strand
CATTCAGGCCTCTCACGCCTCCGGCGGATCTCGCCGAGCCGACCTCTCCACACATCACGCGAAATTGCTCGTCCGGAACCCCTTGGTCCCAGGCACCTTCCCCCTGGTTACGGAACTGCTGCGGGATATGATCGTAATTTGATAAAGTAAACCGTTTACTTTATCATAATCAGTTCTCGGCGGATGTCCTCGCGGAGGGGCCAGTCGCGGG
This sequence comes from Planctomycetota bacterium, assembly GCA_023261405.1. Classification (GTDB taxonomy): domain Bacteria; phylum Planctomycetota; class MHYJ01; order MHYJ01; family JACPRB01; genus JACQFK01. The sequence continues at coordinate 7,304 of JAHFOZ010000264.1, read as the reverse complement.
GCGAGACGGCGAGGGCCTGGGTGAAGGCCTCCCGGGCACTGTCCTTCGCCCCCGCCAGCGCATGAGCCCGGCCCTTCAGGTAAAGGACCAGCGGGTCCTTGGGACGCACCTCGAGCGCCTCGGCCAGCAGCGGCAGGGCCACGTCCGCCTTCCCCAGTTCGACCGCCGCCGCCCCGCGCGCCACGAGCACCATCTCGTCCAGCATCCCTGCGTCCAGCGCCGCCGTCCCGCTGGCCAGGACCTCGGCCCAGCGCCCGCGCGACGCGTCCAGGTAGACCCGCGCCTGCGGCATCGCCTTCAGAGGCTCGAGCTGATGAGCGATCTGCGCGGCCCAGTCCGAGCCGGTCCGGCGCTCCATCCGCCGCCGCAGCCAGATCCGGCCGAGCCCCAGGCGCGCCGCCGGCAGGTCCACCGCCGCCAGGTAGGCCTCCTGCGAGCGGGCCTCCTGTCCGAGGATCTCATACGACCTCCCCTGCCCCACCGACCCGCGGGGATCGAACCCTCCGGCAAGGCGCAGGGCCAGGTTGAACTGCGTCAGGGCCTGCCGGGCGGCGGCCTCCACCGCCTCCCTCTTCGCCTTGCCGGCCCGCAGGACCTCCGCCTGCGAGAGGAACTTCTCCCCTTCCGCCAGCACGTTGCCCACCAGCTCCCGCTCCTCCCTCCGCTCGGCCAGGGCGAGATACAGGTACGTGCCCCCCGAAGAGAGGACGACCGCAAGGGCCAGGGCCGCCAGCGACGACGCCCGGAGCAGCGGCGACCGCGCCGGCCGCTCAACGAACGGCCGCAGCGCGGCGGAGAGGTCGGCGGCCGTGGGGAAACGGTTCGAAGGATCCCGGTCCATCGCCTTGAGGATCACCCGGGCCAGCGAGCGGGGGGCCCCTTCCGGCGGCTCCAGGGTGCCGTGCAGGACCTGGTCGGCGATCTCCTGGGTCTCCTTCCCCGCGAAGGGCGGCCGGCCCGCGAGAAAGTGGTAGAGCGTGGCGCCCAGCGAGTAGAGGTCCGTCCGCGGATCGAGCTGGTCCCCCCGGATCTGCTCGGGGCTCGCGTACTCCGGCGTGCCCGAGATCGCCCAGCGGGAGGTGGCCGACTCGCCCGGAATCGCCAGCCCGAAGTCCATCAGGAAGACCCGGCCGGCCGCATCGACGATAATGTTCGCTGGCTTGATGTCCCGGTGAATCACGCCCTTCCCGTGGGCGTGCTCCAGGGCCTCCGTGACCGCCAGCGCGATCCTCGCGGCCTCCCGCGGCGGGAGCGGGGATTTCGGGGTCGCCCCTTCGACGTACGGCATGACCAGGTACGGCCGGCCGTCGTGATGGCCGCGCTCGTAGATCGAGATGATGTTGGGATGGGAGAGCCCTCCCGCCATCCGCCCCTCGCGCTCGATCCTCTGCGTGGGATGGCCGATGTCCGGCTTCAGGTATTTCACCGCCACCCAGCGGCCGATGGACCGGTCCCAGGACTTCCACACCTCCGCCATGCCCCCGACCCCCAGCAGGGAGACCAGGACATAGTGATCCATGTTCCGCAGCGGATCGGCCGCCGCCTCCGTCACTTCGAGCGGGAGCGGGGCCTGCCTCAGGCGCGTCACCTCCTCCGCCTTGAGGAAGCCGCGCCCCACCAGGATCTCGTCCAGGGGCCGGCCGGTCCGGTCCTGCTCGACGACGCACTCGTGCATCTGCTCCGGGGTGATGAGCTTTTCGGCGAGGGCACGGTCGGCCATGGGCCCGCCGGCGGAGGGCGCGAGGAACCGGGAGAGCCCCTTGAAGGCGCGCGGGTCGAGGGTCATCGCCAGGCCTGGAAGAGGCGGTCGAGTTCCCGGGCGATCTCCGAATCGTCCTGCACGTACTCCCGGATCTCGTCCGTGACCAGGGTCCGCAGCGCCGCCCGGGCGTCCTGCAGAAAATGGGCCACCTGGTACTCGGTCACGGACAGCTCGCGCGCGATGTCCTTCACGCTCCCGTCCTCGAGGTGGAAGCGGCGGAACGCGGTGACGATCTCCGTGCGGCATTTCTGGGCGAGACGCCCGATCGAGCGCCCCAGGATCTCCCTGGCCCACTGGCCGTCGAAAGCCGCGTCGGGGTCCTTCGGATCGGAAACCCAGTTGTCGTCCGTGTCGCCGTCCAGGGAGACGACCTGTCTCCCGCCCCCGCGCTTCTCGGCGCCCGCCGCGCGGGCCTCGTTGGCCAGGAAGTTCTTCAGCGACGCCAGGAGGAGGCGCCGGAAGTTTCCCCGCTCCGGGTCGGCCTTCGCGAAGATCCCGCCCTCGAGCAGGTGGACGAAGAAGGCCTGGGTCAGGTCCTTGGCGTCCTCGTTGGAACGCCGCCACTGGACCCGCACGAACTTGTAGACGGGACGCCAGTAGGCCTGGATGACCCGGTTGAGGTAGGCCTGGACGCGGGGGTCCCTGGGGTCGCTGAGCCGCCGCACCAGACTCCAGGCGGTCTGGGGGAACTGGCTGAGGCCCGCGCCGATGGCGGTGTCGGGACCGGCCATCTCAGCACGCCTCCACGGGATGGATCTCCATGTCGATGAACATTATAGCCGGAGCCCCCGGGCGACGATCAAGGTGTTGCGCCCCTCGTAGGGGAAGATTATGATGCCCCCGTGGCTTGGGGTGCGCCCACGTTGATTCGCTGGGTTGGCCGGATCATGGAACCCATGCTGTCGAACCACCGGCCATGCAGGAGCGGGAGGCCGGCGGTGGGTCCACGGGGGGTGCCGCACGGGGGGACATCGATGGCTGCCGAGCCACTCCGCTATTTTTCATTTTTCTCGCTGATGTCATACGATATGGGGTACAAGAGACCGTGAGAACGATGACCGTGACCTGCAGTCCTTCGACTCGCAAGTTCGG
>JAHFOZ010000264.1:0-4440 GCA_023261405.1 Planctomycetota bacterium | reverse complement strand
CCGGACCGGGGCGTTTCCCTCGTGGAACTCATGATCGCGCTGGGTGTGATCGCCGTCGCGCTCATCGCCCTGGTCACCATGATCCTCATCACGCAGGAAGCCCGCAAGATGCAGCGCGAGCAGGCCGTCGCCAAGGAAGCCGCCGTCACGCAGCTCGAGGCGATCAAGGCGGTGCCCACGCCTTCGACCGGGGACTTCTCCGCCGCGGTCACGGCCGCCTTCCCCGGCGGCGTCGCCAGCACCGGGCTCTACACCTACACCTTCTCCGTCAGCGGCCTGACGAAGAGCGTTTCGGGTGTCGTGGGCTCAGGCGTGGGCACCATCACGTTCGACACCACGAACGTGGACCTGGTGTACGCCACGGTCAAGGTCGAGTGGGACAGCCTGGGGAAGAAGCAGTCCAAGTACGAGATCAGCAGTCTTTTCACGAAGGGTTACAACTAGCCATGAGAAAAGACGCCGGGATGTCGCTGATCGAGCTGTCCATCGTCTCCATCATCCTGGGCGCGATCGTCGCCATCACCATGGGCCTCATGATCACCAGCTCCCGCAATGCCACCAACCAGGCCATCCAGGGCCACATCGAGGATCGCGGGACCGCGATCGTGGACGCGTGCAAGCGGGAGTTCGGGTACGCCAAGATGAGCGGATCCTCCGTCTTCACCCTCAACAGCACCAATGCGCTGGGGATCGCCGCGAACACGAACGGCACGGAGGTGCGCTTCCAGCATGTCGTCAACGTGGACACGAGCACCTCGACCAACACGGTCACGTACGGATACACGAGCAAGGTCGGCACCGACACGGGCGCCTCCCTGCGCGTCTGCGTGATCCGCTTCGAGCCGCACACGGTGATCCGCGAAAGTTCCTCCGCCCCCTCGACCACCATCGCCCAATTCGCCGCCACCTGGAGCGGCAGCACCTGGGCCGGGGTCGCCCCGCCGAGCACCCTGGACACCGAGATCGTGAACCTGGACATCAACCAGGACGGGGACAAGGCCGATCGCTTCCTCGTGGGCAAGCTGATGAAGTACGTCACGGACAGCGCGGGCGCCCGCCTCACCGACGAGGAACTCTCGGACTACGTCATGCTTCGATACGATTCCGCCACGGCCATGTACTCCTCCCTCACGGGCACGGCGGTCGGGGACCAGATCTTCAGCTACCTTCCGACCACCGCCACCCTCGCCACCAATGCCACGCAGATCAAGGCGAACGTCATGCTCGGGCGCCTGGACGAGCGCCGTCAGAAATTCCTCACGACCACGTGTTCCGAACAGATCCGGCTCCGCAGCAAACAGTAAGGGAGGCACCATGAACATCCGCCGGGGAGAACAGGGCAGCGCGCTGATGATCGCCATCATCATCGTGATCATCGTCGGGGGCATCGGGGGCGCCTTCATGGTGGAGACCCTGGCCCGGGGCAACCAGCAGTTCGTCTCCATGCAGATGGACGAGGCCCAGATCATCTGCGATGCCGCCATCGAGAAGGCACGGCGTGATCTGTGGTACTACAAGAACTATGGCACCTGGACGTGGAACGACATCCTGACCTACTGCAACGACAACACCTGCGTCCCCACCTCCGACCTGGACACCCTCTGGACCACGTGGGCGTCGCAGAAGAGTTCCTCCGTCAACACGGCCCTGGAAGCGGCGCTGGCCGGCTACACCTTCACGGGGGCCTCCAGCACCAATACCGCCCCGAGCACCCCGGGCAACAGCACCACCCCGTCCTCCAGCGATACGGTGCATCTGGGCTGGTGCCGCCCCTTCGGCGAGGGCGGGGCCTGCTACCATGTGGTCGTCAAGGACAACAATGACGGGGACGGCAACCTGCTGGCGGATGTCGACAACAAGCTCATTCTGGTCGTCACCGCCACCCTTCCCAACGGCACCCAGAAGCAGGTTGAGGTCCTGATCGAGTACCAGACCAGCAACTTCAGCCCCGAGGCGGGCGTCCTGTCCGACGGGACGATCGAGATGACCGGTGGAATCATCTCGGGAACCAAGGGCAGGGTCTTCTCCAACGAGGCCATCTACGCCAACAGCCAGACCACCGCCTCGCAGGGGCTTTCCGCCGTGACCCAGGTCTACGATTCAAACGGCTCGAACTACAGCGGCACCCAGACGGCCAACGATTCCGACACGGGGACCGCGCCGGTCGCGGTCACCATCCCCGATCCCAGCACAATCAACTGGCTCTCCAAGACGATCTTCCCGCAGTCCGGGGCCACCCAGGCCCTCAAGCTCAAGTCGGGCGGCACCATGGAGATCGTCAACCTCTCCACCGGGGCCACGTCCACGCCCTCGGCGGCGGACATCGCCAGCAAGTACAACCAGTTCGATTGGAGCAACGCCCAGAGCCGCTGGACCATGAACAACGCGGCCCCTTCGGCCACCAACCAGGATCATATCGTCTTCGTGGAGACGGACTTCATCGCGGGCACGAACGACAGCTGGAGGCTCAGCGTCATCTCCGAGGGGTCGATCACCTGGACGGGCGGCGGGAACTACAACCCGGCCACCATCTCCACCAGCGCCGGGCAGCCCGTGAACGCCGTCGGCCTGATCGCCTACAAGGACCTCAAGATCGCCGGCAACGGAAGCTCCCAGAAGAACGGCCTCTTCCTCGCGGGGGAGCAGGTCGGGCTCTCGGGGACCGTCTCCATCACGGGGTCCGTGATCTCCAAGGACAAGCCCGACACGGCCGGCTCGGTCGTCGGCCCCCAAGGCACGGTTGCGGAAGGCTTCGACCTGAACGGGACGGGGGTCGGCGTCGTCTTCAACGCGATGGCCACGACCATCCCCGTGGGAACCGACTCGGTCAAGGTGAACACGCTGCGCAGGGTGAATGCCCGGACCAAGAAGCACTAAAAGGGATTGCGCGAATCCAAAGGCCCCGCTATCCTCACGGAAGCGGGGCTTTTTGTTTCCGGAGAAACAGCGATGATTCAGACCTCCTCGATGTGGGTATCCATCCTGCTTCTGGGGGCGCCGGCGTTCCCCCAGGCCCAGGCGGACTGGAAGGAAGTCCGGTTCCACCGGGTCCACCTGATGAATGGAAACTTCATCGACGGCCAGTTGGTGACCCAGACCCCCAAACTGGTCACGCTGGAGCTCAAGGTGGGGTCGATTTCCATCCGCATGGATCAGATCGCCCGGGATAAACAGGGCGAACCCCGGATCGAGTTCGTCAAGGTGCGCACGGTGGGCGAGCCCCCCAAGCCCGCACCGAAGCCGCCCGAGCCCGGGGGCAAGCCGGTCCTTCCCTTTCCCGGGGGCACCGGCGCCACGCCGCCACCCCCCGGCCCCACCCCCGGCGTGACGTTCCAGCCCACGGGCACCACCAAGGAGAAAGTGGACCAGATCCTCGAGGAGGTCAGGAAGGCCGACAGCGAGAGGAAGTGGACCGTTGCCAGGATGCTCCCGGAGGCCGGCCCCGGGTGGGCCCCCTACCTCACCAGCATCCTCGAGAAGATGGAGGACGCCACCCGCAGCATGGCCCTCTCAGCCCTGACCACGGCCAAGGACCCGGAGGCCAAACCCCTCGCGCTCAAGCTCCTGGAGAGCAAGATTCCGGGCGTGCGCAGCGGGGTGGCGAGGCTCCTGGGCGAGTACGAAGACCCCGGGATCGCCGGATCGCTTCACCCCCTCCTGAAGGATCCCGATGCGGTGGTCAAGAGCGCCGTGCTGAGCGCCCTTCAGGGGCTGAAGAACCCGGATTCCTTCGCCTTCGTGAGCCCGTTGATGAGCGACTCGGAGGCCTCCGTCCGGGATCAGGCGATCCGAGCGGTCCTGGTGCTGACCGAGGACAAGGACAAGATCCTCGCGGCCTTCCGCGATGGCCTGGACCGCCTCCAGGGGGATGCGCGGCAGGACCTCATCCAGGCGCTCCCCCGCGCCGGGGTGAAGGAATCGTGGCAGACCCTGGCCCCCTATCTCCGGGAGGACTCCGCCGCCATCCGAAGTGCCGCGGCCCAGGCGCTGGGCCAGCTGGGCGCCCCGGAGTCGGTGGACACGCTGGTCGAGCGCATGGAGGGGGAGCGAGAGGGCACCGTCCGGGTCTACATGGCGGGCGCGGCGCGCGCAATGAAGGTCATGAAGGCCGTCGACCCCCTGATCACGTGGATGACCGAGCCCGGGGCCACGATCAACATCAAGGCGGTCTGTTCCCGCGCGCTCAAGGAGATCACCGGCGTCACCTTCGGTCCCGACCCCGAGGCGTGGAGCAAGTGGTGGGCGCAGAACAAACCCAAGTAGTATCGCTTGATTCACCCGGGGTCATTTGATATGGTGTGCGCCCCATGAAGAAAGACATCCACCCCGACTACCACGAGATCACCGTCACCTGCGGCTGCGGGAACAGCTTCAAGACCCGCTCCACCAAGGACAAGATCGCCGTGGAAGTCTGCGCCAACTGCCACCCGTTCTACACGG
>JAHFOZ010000263.1:1201-7532 GCA_023261405.1 Planctomycetota bacterium | reverse complement strand
CTCACCGTCAGCCACAACGACCTCGCGCAGATGCGACGCACGCTCCCCGAGGAGGCCTTCCTCTTCGCCTCCCAGGACGACGACGCCACCCGCGTCATCTTCAGCCGCCGGGACCACCTCCGCCGCTCCATCCGCGCGCTGCTCCGCGGGTTCGCCCATGGGGCCACGCACCGCTACTTCGGCACCCCGAGCGACCTGGTCTGCGACCAGGCCGCCGCCGTGTGCGACGGCCTCGGCTTCAGCGCCTCCGCCGACCGCGACGTGGTGGACAAAGTCCGCACCGTTGAGGTGAACGCCTGGCTGGGCCGCACCCCCTGGGGCGTCCACACCCGCCCCGGGCACATCCCCCCCGTGGGCGACGAGAAGGCGTTCTTCTACTACGACGTCGTCAACGGCCTCTGGGCGGTGGCAAGTTAGCTCGTAGCTGATAGTCCGTAGCCGGAGGGTCGACCGGCACGCTGGACCAGAATCCCGCTGCGAGCTGGCGGCGGCTCGACAATACGGGCCGCCCGATGGGCCCGATGACTCAATCGTCAATCGTCAGTGCTTCAATCGCCCTGTCTCAATCCCCGGTTTCCCCCGTCTTGATTATGGTGAACAATCTGCTATCCTAAGGACGAATGGCCATGCTGACGTTGCCTGACTTCCTGGCCGATCGGAACCTGCTGGCCATCAGGATCTCGTCCTCCGACCTCTCGGGGTTCTTCCGGAAGGCGCTCACCATCCCCCAGAACACCTCCGCGATGGCCCAGTTTGCGGACGGCAGCACCGCCCTCCTCCACGAACGGCAGGAGGTGTCGGGGCGGTTCGACCTCGTGCTCGCCAAGCGCGGCGAGGTGAGGCTCCGGCTGGCGTTCCCGGACCTGCCCTCCTCGGACGGTTTCCCCGTGGCGGCCCAGTGCACCCTCGTCGCGGCCCTCTCGCTGGACCGCCTGGAGTTCTTCCGCGACTTCTGCCGCACGCTCTTCAACTTCCCCGGAACCTGCTCTGCGGCCGACCTCAAGAGCCACCTGGCCCGCGAGGTCCGGGTCCTCCTTGCGACCTACGTCCGGGAGCGCCCCGGCGCCGAACTCCGCCAGGGAGATCACGCCGCCCCCCTGATGGACCTCGTGAAGGGCGCCCTGGAGCGCCATCTCTTCGACGCGGGCGTCCGCTTTGTCCGACTGGCCGACCTCACGCTCGCGTCCGCGGAGTACGACCGGAAGGCCGCCTCCGAGAAGCGACACGTGGAGGAGTCCCAGAAGGCGGTCCGCGTCATGGATAAAAAGGAGGAGCGCCTCAAGCGCCTGGCCTCCATCCTCAAGGACCAGGACGTCCAGGGGCTTCTCACCAAGGTGCCCGACGAGCGCCTCAAGGGTCTCCTCTACGCCAAGCTCATGGAGGACGACGCCGTCCAGATCTCCGCCGAGGAACTCGTCTCGCGGGCCAAGGACTGCGGCGAGGAGGTCGTCCAGGTCATCTACAAGGCGATGGAGACCCTGCTCTCCAACGGCGCCTCCGTCGCGCCGGAGGAGATCGAACCGGCGAACGCCGAGCGCATCTTCGCGGCCACGGGGAACCGGGTTCTCGAACTCGACCCCGCGGGCGCCGAGCCGCCCCGCGTCCACGCGTTCCGCGAGCCCCTCCGCTCCGTGCGGACCGAGGAGACGCCCCGGGGGACCTTCCTCCTGGGCGGCTCCAAGCGCGGCGTGTCCGTGGCCACGCTCGGAGGGGACGGCGGGGTGCGCGAGTACCCGCTGCCCGGCGGGCGGCACGTCCGCGGCGGCGTGAACTCGATCGCCATGGACGGCGAGCGGGTCTACGCCACGCACTCCGAGTACGGCCTCGCCTCCTGGCCAATCGAGGGCGACGTCCCCGAACAGCTCCACGAGGAGGTCACGCGGGCGCAGAAGACCACGCGCGGCGTGCAGATCCACCGGGGAGGGCTGCTCTTCTCCAGCGGGCCGCACGTCTACACGCGCGCGGCCGGGGCGCACGACCTTGTGAAGTACGTCTCGAGCGTGGAGAGCCCCGTCACCTGCGTGGCCGCCGCGGCGCGCACGGTCTTCGCGGGGACCGAGAACGGCTCCATCGTCTGCTGGAAGGCCGACGGCCCCGACCAGCCGGTGGTGCTCGTGCGGAAGCGCGAGCCGATCGTGACGATCCGCCTGGCGAAGATCTGCGGCATCCCGCACCTCATCTACGGCTCGCGCGACCTCTCGGTCCGCGCGCGGGTGATCGGGCAGAACCTGGAGACCTCCTACGAATCGGAGGGCGCCGCCGTGGGGGTGCTCGACGCCGCGAGCGACCTGATCTGTGCGGCGGACTCGGACGGCCGCCGGATCTTCCTGTGGAAGGCCACGGCGCCCGCGAAGCCCTCGCAGGCGATCGACGTCTGGAAGCAGTCGGAGAAGCCCGTCCTGGACCTCTGGATCAAGAAGGCGCGCGCCCGGGGCGCCTAGCCGGTGATCGCCATGGGAAGCACCCGGATCCGCCGCGCCCGCGCCGCCGAGATCGACCGCCTCGCCGCGCAGGCGGCCGAGGAGAGCTATTTCGAGCGCATCACCGCGAACGTGAACTCCACCGCCGGGATCTTCGACCCAGGGACGAACCGCACGTTCGACGCCTCCCCCCGGAACCGCGTAACGAAGACCCTGGACGAGCGGTCTAGTGAGGTGAAAAGCACCGTCAAGCGGCTCGCGGAGAAGGACCTGATGCGCACCTACGAGGAGATGCCCAAGAACGGGATCGTGCTCCACGAGGTGCACCACAAGGAGATCCTCGGGCGGCCCTCCGTCCGCGTCACGGTGGCCGCCGCATCCTTCAGCCCGGTGGAGGACCTCGTGAAGGCGGGCTCCTCGCGGAGGCGCATTGGCACGGACGAACTCGTCCGGGTGAAGGACCTCGTGGTGCGGAGCGAGTCGGTCTTCTACTACGTCGGCGCCTTCGCCACCACGGGATGGGACGACGAGGCCCGCCGCGCGCTCGTGGGCACGAACTACCTGATCGCCCTCTCCGACCGCATGGAGGGGGCGTGGCGAACGTACTACTCGCCGGACCCGCGCTGGCGGGCCGCCTCGCGCCTCTTCGACCTCACCACCGAGGAGGAAAAGGTCGAGGCCATCCGCCGCTGGGTGACGAAGCACACGTTCGAGCTCCTCATGGACGAGCTCACGGAGGACACGGTGTTCGAGGAACTCGGGTACGCCATCCCCATCGTCCGGGAGGCCTTCGAGCTCATCGCGGCGTCCGACCGCTACGTCCGCTTCGACACCAGCACGCGGCCCTACCGTCTCGTGAGGGTCTACGGATAGCCATGCTGGACAAGATCCGCAAGCTCCTGGGCGTGAAGGACCTCCCCGAGGAGGTGACCGCCTTCTACCGCGGCGCGAAGACGGAGCGCGAGGCGCTGATCCTCCTGAAGGAGGCGCGCCGGCGCGACGAGTCCCGCCGCCGCCGCGCAATGCAGGACCTCGAGGTGCTCGACCGCATGGAGGAGGAGCTCCTGGAGGAGGGCCAGGGCGAGATGACGGACTCGCGCCGTCTCATGCTCGCCCGCCGGATCAAGGAGATCCGGTGGAAGATGCAGGAGCTCAACAACCGCATCGAGAACATCTACAACAAGCGGCTCAAGGTCCTCAACGAGCACGTCGCCTCGCTCGAGACGGTCCTCGAGCTCACCGCCGAGGCGCTGCCGGACAAGAAGTCGATGGAGGACATGGCCATCAAGGCCAAGCAGCTCCTGGAGGACCTGGAGAAGTCGAGGGAGCTGGCCGAGGGCATTTCGCTCACGCCGGAGACCCCCGTGGCGGACGACGAGGAGCGGGAGATCCTCCGGGAGATGGAGGCGCGCGCGGGGGTGGCGGACGAGAAGGCGGAGCCGGTGCGCCAGGAGAAGCGGAAGACCGAGACCGAACGCCCCGCCCCCGAGAAGAAGGCCGCCGAAAAGCCCGTGCGCCATCAGGAGCCTCCCGAAATCATGTTCGAGGAGTGACATGTCGATCCTGGGCAAGATCTTCAAGGGACCGCGCGGGCTGGCGGGCTTCTCGCTCGAGGAGATTCGCGTCGAGGAGAAGCGCCTCGAGATCCGGGAGAACCAGCACCTCGCGCAGATCGAGAAGCACGACAAGCAGCGCGAGGAGGTCTTCCACCAGGGGGCGAAGACCAAGTCGCCCGCGCGGCGCCGCATCTACGCGCGCCGCTTCGGGGAGAACTCGCAGCGGATCTCCATGATCGAGCGCGAGCTCTCCCGCGTGGTGAAGGAGCTCATGACGCTGAGCCGGGTCCGCGGGCTGCTGGAGCGCCGCCGCCAGGTCCCGGTCCGGAACGTGCTGGAGAACCTGCGCGAGGAGGACATGATCAAGCTCACCTCCCTGCTCGAGGACGACAAGATCAGCGAGGAGGTCTACCTCCAGAAGCTCGACACGCTCCTGGGCGTCGTGAACGACCCGGCCTACGAGAGCGCGGACATCGGCACCGAGGGCATGGAGGTCATGAAGACCTGGGAGCAGATGGACGAGGGCGAGCTCGAATTCGACCAGGGCCTGAAGGAGGCCACGGGCCGCGATCCCCTGAAGGAGAAGGGCGGCGGCCAGAAGGAAGCGAAGGAGGAAGAGGGCGGCCGGCAGGCGGAACCCGCCTGAGCCCCGAACGCGATGGGATTCTTCGAGATCCTGGGCCTCAAGAAGAGAGGTCTCACCCTCGAGCAGGTGCGGCGCGAGGAGATCAAGCTGGGCATCCGCGAGAACCAGACGCTGGCGAAGCTCGAGAAGACGGAGAAGGAGCGCGAGGAGATCTTCGCGAAGGGCTCCAAGATCAAGGTCGCCTCGCGGCGCCGGCAGCTCGCGCGGATCTATGACTTGAAGGCCTCCGGGGTGAAGACCCTGGAGCGCGAGCTGGCCGTGATCTCCAAGGAGCTCACCACGATCAGCGCGATCAAGCTCGCCCTCGAGCGGCAGAAGAATTCCAAGGAGGGGCTCTCGCGGGTCCTCAACACGGTGGACGAGGCGGAGCTCATGACGCTGCTGGAGGACGACAAGGTGAGCCAGGAGATGTACCTCGAGAAGCTGGACTCCGTGCTCTCGACCGTCACGGAGGGCGCCCACAAGATCAGCGAGGACCTCGGCAAGGAGGGCAACGAGGTGATGGACGTGTGGCAGAAGATGGACGAGGGGGAGATCGAGAGCTTCGAGGACGGACTCAAGATCGCCGACAAGGCGGTCCGCGAGCGCGAGCGCAAGCAGTCCGAGATGGAGCCCGAGTGAGGCCCTGATGGAGCTCGACGTCCACGCCCCGATCAAGCAGGCGCTCACGAAGGCGAAGTCCTTCTACGAGGCCCGCGACTACGACAAGGCCGCCGCGGCCTACGAGAAGGCGGCCAACCTGATCTCCCTCTGGGCGGAGCAGGCGATGGGGCGGGAGGCCGAGGAGCGCCGCAAGAAGATGGCGATCCAGTACCGCGAGATCGCCCGGAAGCTGCGCTCCGGCGAGATGACGGCCGATCCTCCAGCCGCCCCCTCGAACGGCGGCCCGTCGCCGCGCGAGGAGGCGGCGCCGGCCAAGGCAGGCGCCGGGGGCGAGATCCGCTCCATCGTCTCCAACCTCATGCACGCCTCCAAGGTGACCTGGGACGACATCGGCGGCCTGGACGAGACCAAGGACGAGATCAAGTTCGCCCTCGGGATGACGCTCGCCCAGCAGCCCGCCGGGGTCAAGATCGCGGCCTGGACGAGGATCCTCTTCTACGGGCCACCCGGGACGGGGAAGACCCTGCTCGCCGCCGCCACCTCGAACGCCGTCAAGTCCACCGAGGGCGTGCCGAGCGTCTTCTACAACGTGAAGGTCTCGAGCATCCTCTCGAAGTACTTCGGCGAGAGCTCCAAGATCCTCTCCGAGCTCTACGGCACCGCGCGGGACACCTCCCCCGCGGTGGTCTTCCTGGACGAGTTCGAGTCGCTCGCCGGCCAGCGCGACTCCAGCGACTCGGGCGCGGAGCGGCGCATCCTCTCGACGCTGCTCTCGGAGCTCGACGGCATGGACTCCAAGGGGCGGACCGACCTCTACGTGCTCACGATCGCGGCCACGAACCGCCCCTGGGACCTGGATGGGGCGGTCCTCTCGAGGTTCGAGAAGAAGATCCTGATCCCCCTGCCCGACGAGGCGACCCGGGAGAGGATCCTCAGGATCCACCTGGAGAAGAAGGGATTCCAGAGCGAAGTGCCCTTCAACGAGCTTGCGCGGATGACGGACGGCCACAGCGGCCGCGAGATCGAGCGGTTCTGCAAGGAGGTCACCACGGGGATGATCGAGGAGATGAACCGCGACATCCCGGCGCTCGTCGACAAGGGGCTCG
>JAHFOZ010000263.1:0-1191 GCA_023261405.1 Planctomycetota bacterium | reverse complement strand
GAGATGCAGAAGTACTTCAACTGGAAAGAGAGCGCGGAGGAGGCATGAGCTTCGTGAGGCGGTTCCTCGTCTGGCTCCAGGTACCCCGTCGTATCTGCCCCTTCTAGGAGGCCTGATGGGCATCTTCAAATCCCGCGAGGACAAGCGGATCGAGCGCGACATCGAGGTGCGCAAGGGCGTCAACTCGCTCAAGCGGAACATCCGCGACCTCGCCAAGCACGAGGCGTCGTACATCCAGAAGGCCAAGAAGGCCAAGCGGATCGGCGACAAGCAGCAGTACGACTTCCTCAAGCGCCAGCTCAAGAAGACCGCCGCCCAGCACCGCATGCGCGAGCGGCAGCTGCTCTCGATCGAGACCGCCGTCCAGATCAAGAACCAGGCGGAGAGCGACGCCGACTTCGCCAAGTCCATGGGGGTCGTGGCCAAGGCGGTGAGCGAGGTCTACGGCTCGGTCGATTTCGCCAAGACGCAGAAGAACTTCGAGAAGGCCATGATGCAGGCCGAGACCCTCCAGCAGCAGATGGAGATCTTCCTCGAGATGACCCAGGAGCACGTCATGAGCGGCGAGGTCGAGGGCGAGAACGAGGTCGTCTCCGACGCCGAGATCGACAAGATGCTCGAGGAGGAGGTCGTCCACGAGGAGGGGGCCGGGATGGACAAGGAGATCGAGAAGGGCCTCAAGGACATCCAGGACGAGCTGGACCGGGAGAAATGATTCCGGGTCCCGGCGGAATCGCCGGCGTGTTTTTGACCACAAAGACACGAAGACACCAAGGCGCTTCGTGTCTGGGTGTCTTTGTGGTGAGGTTCGTCCCCACGAATCAGGGCGGACATCCCTAGCCCATGCCCAAACCGTTCCTCCTGGAGTCCTTCGAGAAGCACAAGGCCAAGGGCATCGCCCGGTTCCGCATGGGTGCGCTCGACGAGGCCAAGTACCACTTCCTCAAGGCCGCCGAGTACCTCCTCGCGCTTGCGAGGGAGACCGAGGGCCCGCTCCGCGAAGCCCGGATGAAGCAGGCCCGGGACCTGGTGCATCTCGCGAAGAACGTGAAGGAGAAGCGGAAGGCCCTCCGGGAGAAGGCGGCCACCGGGAGGCCCGGCGAGCCTTCCGAGGACCCGAAGGAGATCCCCAAGGAGTGGACCCTCTCCGAGAAGCCGAAGATCCGCTTCGACGACATCGCGGGGCTCGAC
>JAHFOZ010000262.1 GCA_023261405.1 Planctomycetota bacterium | reverse complement strand
ACCCCATCAAGGTGAAGGGCCAGCTCGCGGCCCTGGGCGTGCAGCCCTCAGGCGACTGGGGCGGCGACGTCGAGTGCTGCGAGGTCTCCGCGATCACCGGGCAGGGGGTAGACGATCTGGTCGAGACGCTCGCCCTGGAGGCCGACCTCCTCGAGCTCAAGGCCAATCCGAAGCGTCCCGCGCTCGGCGTGGTGCTCGAGGCTCGCAAGACCGACGACCGCGGCGTGGTCGCCACGGTCCTCGTCCAGAACGGCACGCTCCGCAAGGGCGACGCCATCCTCGCGGGCCGCGGCTACGGGCGCGTCCGCTCCATGACGGATCACCGCGGGCGCTCCATCCCGGAGTCGGGGCCCTCGACCCCCGTGGAGCTCACGGGCTTCATGGACGTGCCCGACGCGGGCGATGTCTTCCAGGTCGTGGAGGACCAGTCCCAGGCCAAGGAGATCGCCGAGGACCGCGGCCGGAAGGCGCGCGAGGACCAGCTCCTCGAACGCCAGCACGTGACCATGGAGAGCCTCTTCAAGCGCATCGAGTCCGGCGGCCTGAAGGAGGTCCGCATCATCCTCAAGGTCGACGTGAAGGGCTCGCTCGAGGTCCTGAAGGAGGCGCTCCCCGGCCTCTCCACCGACGAGGTGAAGCTCAAGGCGCTTCACAGCTCCGTGGGCGCCGTGACCGAGGGCGACGTGCTCCTCGCCGACGCGTCGGACGCGATCATCCTCGGCTTCCACGTCGAGGTCGAGGACCGCGCCGCGGAGCTGGCCAAGGAGCGCGGTGTCGAGATCAAGCTCTACACCGTGATCTACCAGGCGATCGACGAGATGAAGGCGGCCCTCGAGGGGCTTCTCGAGCCGGAACTCGTGGAGGTGAAGACCGGTCACGCGGGCGTGAGGGAGGTCTTCCGCATCTCCAGGGTGGGCGCCATCGCCGGCTGCATGGTCTCCGACGGGAAGATCGAACGCTCCAGCCAGGTGCGCCTCATCCGGGACGGCCGGATCGTCCACACGGGGAAACTCGAGAGCCTCAAGCGCTTCAAGGACGACGCCAAGGAGGTCCAGGAAGGCTATGAGTGCGGCATCAAGATCTCCGGCCACGACGACATCCGGAAGGGCGACCTGATCGAGGCCTTCCAGGTGCAGAAGGTCGCCCGGAAACTGGAGAAGAAGAAGTAGCCCGGGGATTCCCGGGACCCACCCCCCTGGAAGAACATCGACGGGGATTGATCCTGTGTCGCACTACCGCAAGGACCGGCTGTCGAGCGAGATCGTCAAGGAGACCAGCCGGATTCTCCTGTACGAGCTCAAGGACCCGCGCAAGGGGTTCATCACGGTGACCAAGGCCAAGGTGTCGGACGACTACCGGGAGGCCACGATCTTCGTCTCGGTCATGGGGACGCAGAAACAGAAGCGGCTCTCGATGAAGGGCCTCAGCCATGCGCACGGGTTCGTCCAGAAGGAGCTCTCGCGCCGGATCCGGATGCGGTCCTTCCCCGTGATCCGCTTCGAGCTCGACGAGTCCATCGAAAAGGCGTTCAAGATCACGAAGACGCTGGACGACCTCGCGAGGCAGCGCAAGGCAAAGGAGGCCGGGGCGGCGGCGGACCCGAAGCCGCCCTCGGAAGGGGAAGAGGAATGAAACGGATCGACGGGCGCGCGCCGGACCAGCTCCGGCCGGTGAAGATCTCCCGCGGGTACACCTCGAACGCGCCCGGCTCGGTGCTCGTCGAGTTCGGGAAGACCAAGGTCCTCTGCACCGCGTGCATCGCCCACGAGGTGCCGGCCTGGCTCAAGGGCAAAGGGGTGGGCTGGGTCACCGCGGAGTACGGCATGCTCCCGGGCTCCACGTCGGACCGGAAACCCCGCGAGCGCGCCGGGAAGACCGACGGCCGCACCGCCGAGATCCAGCGCCTGATCGGCCGCGCGATCCGCTCGATCGTGGACATGGAGATCCTGGGCGAGAAGACGATCTGGCTCGACTGCGACGTCCTCGAGGCCGACGGCGGGACCCGCACCGCGGCCATCACCGGGGCGTACGTGGCCCTCATGGACGCCGTGCGCGCGCTGCAGAGGGACGGCGTGAAATTCGCCGCGCCCCCGGTCCGCGACTCCGTGGCGGCGGTCAGCGTGGGGGTGTTCCGCGGCGAGGCGCTCCTCGACCTCTGCTACGTGGAGGACTCGAAGGCCGAGGTGGACATGAACGTGGTCCTCACGGGCAAGGGCCTCATCGTCGAGGTCCAGGGCACGGCGGAGAAGACCCCCTTCGACGCCGCGCGCCTCATGTCGCTCTACTCGCTCGCGGAGTCGGGCATCGCCCGCCTGCGGGACTTGCAGGCCCAGGCACTGGCCTGATCGGTCAGAGCAAGCTCAACGGGTCCACGTCCATCGAGGCTTGCAGCGCGCGGGAGTCCGGGAACCCACCGGCCAGCTGACGCAGGCGGGGGAGCACCGCTTCCAGGGACGGCGCCTTGAGCAGCAGGTGCACCCGGTGGCGGTTCTTGAGGCGGGCGAGGGGGCAGGCCGCCGGACCCAGCAGGTCGGCTTCCAGGGGACCGAACTCCGCGCGCAGCTTCACTCCGAGGCGGCCGGCGCATTCGTTCACGCGACCCAGGTCCCAGCCCTGGACGAGGATGCGGACGAGCGACATGAAGGGCGGGTACCTGGTCTCCTGCCGCATTTCCAGTTCCTGCCGCGTAAACCCCGTGAAGTCGTAGGTGGCCGCCGCCTTCACGGCGTAGTGCTGCGGGTAGTGCGTCTGCACCACGACCCGCCCGCCCTTGGGCCCGCGGCCTGTGCGGCCGGCCACCTGGGTGATGAGCTGGAAGGTCCGCTCCGCCGCCCGGAAATCGGGCACGTGGAACGACGTGTCCGCGCTGATGACGCCCACGAGGGTCACGTCGGGCACGTCGAGGCCCTTGGCGATCATCTGGGTTCCCACGAGGATGTCCGTCTTCCCGCCGAAGAAGGCCCCGAGCGAGTCGCCGTAGTCCTTGCGCGTCTTCATGGAGTCGCTGTCCATGCGGACCACCCGGTAGCCCGGGAAGATCCGCCCGACCTCCGATTCGATCCGCTCCGTCCCGAGGCCGTACTGGAGCAGCTTGGGGCCCTGGCACTCGGGGCAGGAGAGGGGGAGCGGCTTCGAGTCGAAGCAGTAGTGGCAGAGGGCGCGGCCCGACTCCTTGTGGAACGTCATCGCCACGTCGCACTTCCTGCAGCTGAAGAACCAGCCGCAGCGCGGGCAGGAGACGTGCGTGAGGAAGCCCCGGCGGTTGAGGAAGAGGATCACCTGCTCCCGGCGCTCGAGGGCCTGCCGCATGAGCTGCTCCAGCCGGCGCGAGATCGCGGGTTGCCGCTTGAGTTCCGCGCGCTCGGCGGACATGTCCACGACCTCGATCTCGGGCAGCTCCCGTCCCAGGATGCGGCCCGGGAGGCGGGCGAGCCGCCACGTCCCGCCCCGCGCGGCGTGGAGCGCCTCGAGGGACGGCGTCGCGGTGCCCAGGATCACCGACGCCCCCTCGCGGCGCGCGCGCTCCACGGCCACCTCGCGGGCGTGGTAGCGCGGCACGTTCTCCTGCTTGTAGGCCGCCTCGTGCTCCTCGTCCAGCACCACGAGTCCCAGGGAGCGCACCGGGGCGAAGACGGCCGAGCGGGCGCCCACCACCACGTCCACCTCGCCCGCGCGGATCGCGCGCCACTGCCCGGCGCGGTCGGCCTCCGTGAGGACGCTGTGGAGCACCGCCACGCGGCGGAACCGCGCCTTGAAGCGCGAGACGGTCTGCGGCGTGAGCGCGATCTCGGGCACGAGCACGATCGCCTGCCGCCCGGCCGCCACGACGCGCTCGATGGCCCGCAGGTAGACCTCGGTCTTTCCGCTGCCGGTCACGCCGTGGAGCAGCACCACGCCGGGCTGCTCGGCGGCGGCGAGCGCGGCCACCTGGTCCGGGGTGAGCCGGATCTCCTTCGGCTTCTCGACGATCGCCTCGGCCATCGCCTCGATCTCGGCCCGGACCTGCTGCTCGCGGAGCGCGCCCGCGGCCACCAGTTTCGCAACCACGCCCGTGGAGGTCGTCGCGCGTCGGACGAAGTCGCGGAGCGGCAGGGGGGCGGAGAGGGTCCGCGCGAAGGCCGCGACTTCCTTCTGCTTCTTCGTGGCCCCTTCGCCCTCGCCGGCCGAGATGAGCCGCACGAACTTCCCGGGGCTGGCCTTCTTCACGCCCGAGGGGATGGCCGCGGCGACGGCCTCGCCCCAGGAACAGGCGTAACGGTCCGCCATCCAGCGGGCGAGATCGAGGAGGCGCTCGTCGGCGGTGACGTCCTCGTCCGCCCCCGTGATGTCCTTCAGGCGGGGGAAGGAAGCCGTGTCAGCGACCCGCACGACGTAGCCGCCCTCGCTGCGGTTCCGGAAGGGGACGGTCACCCGCACGCCGGGCCGGACGCGCCCGCGCAGGGCCTCCGGGATCCGGTACGTGAACGCGCGGTCAATCGGCAGGTTGAGGACGACTTCGGCGAACTCGGCCACCGCGGGATACTATCAAACCCCGCCGTGCCCGGATAGGTCCCTACTTGAGATCGAGGATCCTGTCCATGCGCGCGGAGGTGTCCTTGGGGCGGGCCTCCGCGGTGAATCCGGACTCTCAGTACCGGCCGAGGAAGAGGCGCCTGACCGCCGCCGCGAGGATGGGGGCCATCCACTGGTATCCGCGGTACTGGCCGCAGTAGGCGAGCATCTCCTTCACCATGTAGGCGCGGTCCACGAGAGGAAACTTCCTGATCGCGCCCTTGAGGTCGGCCTCGTGCGGGGTGGAGAGGAGGATGCGGAGCGGGTTCCACTGGTCCACGGTCCGCCGCCGCTCATCCTGGATCAGCTCGTCGTAGAGGGCGTTGGGGTCCCGGTTGCGCGCCACCGCCTCCACGATCGCCTCCCCCGCCGTCGCCCCGCTGTGGAGGGCGCAGGACATGCCCTCGGCCATCATGTTCAGGAAGCCCGCCGCTTGGCCCGTCACGAGCACGCGCTGCTTCCCGAATACGAAGTGGTTCGTGAGCGACATCCCGAAGTTTTCGAGACAGCCCTCCTTCGAGACCTCCTCCCGGATTCGGAGCCCGTGGTTCTCCCGGAGGTACTCGACGACCCGCGCATGGCCGTCGGGCCACGACTCGCCGTGCTCGCAGGTGTAGCCCACGATCTGGCACCCGGCCTCCGGGTGGTGCCAGTTGTAGTACCCGAGCTCCGGGTGGATCATGAAGTGGAACCAGGCCGGGTCCAGGCCGATCTCCCCCTTGTAGTACTTCTGCCCGACCACGAACCACCAGATGGAGTCGCGGAAGCCCGGGTAGAGCTTCGCGACGACCGACGAGCGCGGACCGTCCGCGGCGATCACGTACTTCGCACGATAGGTGACGGGTTCGCCGCGCCGTCTGGCCTTCACGGTGACCCCGGCGTCGTCCGGAAGGATCTCCGTGAACTCGGTCCTCTCGTGGATCTCGGCGCGGCTCTTCCGGACGACATGCAGGTCGGCGAATTTCCGGTAGATGTGCGGCGTGGGACCGGCCGTGAACTCCATCGGGAGCTGGAGGCCGTTCCGGAAGAGGAAGTTGACGCCGCGGACGTGCTTGGGCTCGTGGAACGCCTCGGGCGGCGGCTCGCCGAAATTCTCGTGCAGGAAGCGCCACCCGCGCGGCGAAAGGATACCCGAGCAGATCTTGTGCCGCGGCAGCTCCTTTCGCTCGATCATGATCGTCTTGAATCCGGCGTCGACGAGCCGCTTCGCCGCCGCGCCGCCGGCGAGGCTCGCCCCCACGATCAGGACGTCGGCCTTCACTTCAGGCATTCGGTGACGAACCTCGTCTCGCGGCCGGAGTGCTGCTTGAACGCCAGGTAGTCGGCCGGGGAGCAGGTGATGATCCGTTCCGCCTTCGAGTGACGCAGGAGGCGCCCGACCGCCTCCCTCACGTCGCGCGCATCGCGGCCGCCCAGGCCCTGGAGCGATCCCATCGAGGTCGACCGCGCCAGGCGGTTGAGGTCGAGGTTGGTTTCGCATCCGGTCGCGAGCCGCAGGGCGTGGTAGGGCGCGTAGTAGCGGCCCGGGTCGCGGTTGATCAACCGATGGGGGACGAAGTAGTAGAAGGGCGGCTTGAGGTTGAAGAGACCGAGAGACTTCATCGCCAGCTCGCCCAGGAACTCGCCCTCGAACTGCTCCATGCAGACCGGGTCGGCGACGACGCCGGCGGGAACGCGGGTCCGGGTCGCCCGTCCGGCCTCGGCGTCGAGCGAGCCGCAGCAGGTCTCGCCGGCGGTTTCCGCGGGTCTTCCGAGCTTCTCCAGGAACGCGACGATGGAGGGGATGAGTTCCGGGGCCCGCTCGCGGATCGTGCAGCCGAGGACGAGCGGCCGTGAGACGGGGGCGGAGGGGAGGGCGGCGCCGTGCAGGTCGCGGCGGAGCTTGAGGACGATCTCGACGTTGCGGACGTGCTTGGGGCAGATGGCGTCGCAGTAGCCGCAGAGCGTGCAGGCCCAGACCGACTCCTCCATGTCGCGGGCGCCCAGGCCGGCCTGGAGGGCCTTGTTGCGTCCCTTGGCCGTGAGCGGCTCGAAGGAGGTCTCCTCGTAGGCGGGGCAGCCGATCATGCAGAGCCCGCACCCGATGCAGTCGGCGTAGTTCAGAAGACCACCCCGGGGTTGAGGATGAAGGCCGGGTCGAGCTCCTGCTTCATCGCGCGGTGGCGGTCGACCATCGCGTCGCCGAACATCTTCCGGATGTAGGGCTTCATGACGCCGCCGAAGCGGTAGTAGCTGCCGCCGAGCCGCAGGCCCTCGTCGTAGATGGCGTTCTTGAAGTCCTGGAAGTGATTGGGCGGGTAGTCGGCCCCCTCGAGGAGCGGGGAGAACTCGATGCCGCAGACGTGGCGGTCCGGGGTCGGCGGGATGGCGCTCATCTCGTAGCGGGGGCGCTCGCCGAACTTGCGGATCATGACCCCGTAGAGCGTGAAGTACGGGAAGAAGCGCTTGCAGACCGCGAT
The DNA here is from genome assembly GCA_023261405.1 of Planctomycetota bacterium. Lineage (GTDB taxonomy): Bacteria > Planctomycetota > MHYJ01 > MHYJ01 > JACPRB01 > JACQFK01. The sequence continues at coordinate 543 of JAHFOZ010000262.1, read as the reverse complement.
CCCGCGGCGCGCGGCTTCGACGAAGTTCGTCATCGTGATGGCGAGGTCCGGGATCACCACCTGCCGGTCGCCCCAGTATTTCCAGATGAGCCGGCTGAAGACGACCGTGCGGTCGTCGATCTTTCCATCGCGGGTGAAAAGGGGGTGGGTGAGGGCCGGGAGGAGGTCGTCGCCGCGCCGCAGTAGGAAGCGCGCCTCCTTCCAGCGCCACGGCCGCAGCGCATAGGATAGCGCCGAGAGGACCTTGAAGGAGGCCTCGCCATGGCCCCGCACGTCGATCGGGGCGGGCGCACCCTCGAACCCGACGATGAGGGCGATCACTCGATCCATGAGCGTGAGGATCGCGCAGGCGTCCACGGCGTCCTTCTCCACGAGGCGCATCATGTCCTCGACCGCGGCGCCGATGTCCGAGTAGAGGTAGTACTGGGTCGTCATCGGCCGGTAGGGGCGGACCTTGAGCCGCGCCTTGGTGATGACGCCGAACTGGCCGTAGCCCAGGAGCAGGCGCTCGAGGAGCGGGTCTCCCTCCTTCACGCGCACGAT
>JAHFOZ010000630.1 GCA_023261405.1 Planctomycetota bacterium | reverse complement strand
CGGGAGCGTGGGATATGCCCTCAAGTCCGAAGCCGGGGCGCAGGCGAACCTTCACGAGGCGGGCAGCGTGGCCATGTCCGGGAACATGAAGGAAGGCTACACGGGGTCGCAGTTCTACGTGTGCCTGAGGAAAAGCCCCGGTTTCGACAAGAAGTACCCCATCATCGGGGTGGTCGCCGGGGCGGGCCTGGACGTGGTCAAGAAGATCGGCGCCGTCGAGGTGGACAAGACGACGGACCGCCCGAAGGAAGACGTCCGCCTCAAGGACATCAAGATCATCGTTCAGAAGTAGGCGCCCGGTCCCATGAGCGACGCTCCGGTCCTTCTCGCGAAGGAGCCTGATGGGATCGCCACGATCACCGTCAACCGGCCGGACAAGCTCAATGCCCTGAACGCAGACGTTCTCCGCGAGTTGAAGGCCGCGTTCGAGCGGTGCCGCGACGACGCCGACATCCGCGTCGTCATCCTCACCGGCGCGGGGGAGAAGGCGTTCATCGCCGGGGCGGACATCGCGGCCCTCTCGCGACTGACGCCCGCGGAGGCGGGCGAGAATGCGCGCCGTGGCCAGAAGCTCACGACCCTCATGGAGGAACTCGGCAAGCCCGTGATCGCGGCGATCAACGGCTACGCCCTGGGTGGAGGCTGCGAGCTGGCGCTGGCCTGCACGATCCGGATCGCCGCCGAGGGCGCGCGGCTGGGCCAACCCGAGGTGAAGCTCGGGATCATCTGCGGTTACGGCGGCACTCAGCGTCTTCCGCGGCTCGTTGGGAAGGGAAGGGCCATCGAGCTCCTGATCACGGGGGAACCCATAGACGCGGCGGAGGCTTTCCGGATCGGGCTCGTCAACCGCGTCGCCAAGCGGGAGTCCCTCATGGACGAGGCGCGCACGCTGGCGAGGAAGATCCTGGCCGCCGGCCCGCTCGCAGTGGCGGCTTCCCTGGGTCTGGTTCACGAAGGGATGGACAAGCTCCTCAAGGACGCCCTCGAACTAGAGGCCTGGCAGTTCGCGAAAAGTTTCGAGACCCAGGACATGAAGGAAGGCACCGCCGCGTTCCTCGAGAAGAGGCCACCCAGGTTCACGGGAAAATGAGATGAGCGACGGGGACCTGCTCGGGAACATCCGCTTCGTGAAGCTCGTGGCGGTGGGAGAGCTGCTCTACGCGGAGGCCATCCAGAAGGCGCTCCGCTCGGAGGGCGTCGGGGCGGTCATCATCAACGACGAGGCCTGGCAGGCCCGCCCCGACTCCGTGCGCGCGCGGGCCATCCCTCCCGCCGATGGATTTCGCATCGAGGTTCCCGAGCCGATGCTGGCGAAGGCCCGAAAGGCGCTGGCGACGATCCAGAAGGCGGAAGACGCGTCGTGAACCCGGGGCCGCTCCCGAAGATCGATCTCCACCGCCATCTCGAGGGGAGCATCCGCTTTGCGACGCTCGCGGAGCTCGCTGACGAGATCGGGCTGGGGCTCACGCGCCCGGAGCTTCGCCGTCGCACCGCGATGAAGGGAGTGAGGCCCGGATTCTCCCGATTTCTCTCCAAGTTCGAGATCTACCGGGGGCTCTACCCCTCCCGGGACTGGATCGAGCGGATCTCCTTCGAGGCCGCCGAGGACGCCCGCCTGGACGGGGTGATCTACCTCGAGCTGCGCTTCAGCCCCACCCATTTCGGACGGCGGATGAAGGCTCGAGGGGAGGACGTGGCGGAGTGGGTGGCGCGCGGCGCGCGGCGGGCCGGCTTCCCGGTGCGCTTCATCGCCACGTTCGGGCGCGACTTCTCGCTCAAGGAGAACGGCCCCACCGCCCGCGCGGTGGAGGGGACCTCGGTCTTCAGCGGCCTGGATCTTGCAGGCAACGAGACCCGGAGCGCGCGTCCCTTTCTCAGCACCTTCCGGCGTTCCGGATTGCCGGCCACGATCCATGCAGGGGAGGCGGGGGGCGCCGGAAATATCCGAGAGGCCTTGCATGCATTCGGGGCCTCGAGGATCGGGCACGGGGTCCGGGTGCTGGACGACCCCGGGCTCTGCGCCGATGCGGCCACACGGGCGGCCTCCTTCGAGGTGTGCCTGACGAGCGAGATGCAGACGGGGGCGGCGCGATCCTGGAAGGCGCATCCCGCCCGACGTATGCGCGAGCGCGGCCTCAGGATCAGCCTGAACACCGACGACCCGTCGGTCTGCGGGACTACGCTCAGCGGCGAGCTGGGGCTCGCGCGCCGCGCTGGGTTCAGGCCAGCGGACCTCCGCGAGGCGCAGTTCGAGGCGGTGCGGGCCGCATTTGCTCCGGAAGATCTCAAGCGGCGATTGAGACAGCA
>JAHFOZ010000261.1 GCA_023261405.1 Planctomycetota bacterium | reverse complement strand
GTCCCAGAGCTTCAGCCAGGCTCCGGCCTTCTCCTTCCCCATGTCCTGGAAGGTCTTGAGCCACGTGGAGTCCTCGCCCAGAAAGCCGCAGCCATAGACCGGCGCCGCGAACTTGAACCGGGTGTCCACGGACGAGACGATGCAGGTGAGGTAGCCGCCCCAGGAGATCCCCGTGACGCCGATCTTCTCGGGATCGACTTCGGGGAGCGATCGCAGCAGGGAGTGACCCAGGATCGCGCCGGCCACCGCGTGGTAGGTCCACTGGTCTTTGGGGTCGGCGTCGATCTGATCGAATCCGCCCCATCCGGGCGGGCCGCCGCGCTCGTGACGCTCCCAGCCGCCTTTGTCCTTCTTGCGCGGCAGCGCCCCGCAGAGGTCCATCGCGACGGCCGCGTAGCCGCGGGACACCCAGAGCTTCACCCAGTCGGCGAACGCGGTGCCGCCGCCGCCGTGGACGAGGACCATGGCGGGGACGCGGGCGGCCCCCTTCGGCACACCCACCCACGCGAAGATGCGCGTGGGGTTCCCCTTCCAAGGCACGCCGTCGTAGAAGAGCGCCTTCAGCCCCTCCGACTCGATTCCCTCGGCGGGAGCCATGGCGGGCGGCTTCGAGAGAGCCTCGAGGTCCCAGGTCGCCTGCGCCTGTACCTCGAGGGCACAGGCGAGGACGAAAGCGGAGACCAGGAGGGGGACGGCCTTCATCGTCGCGCTACTTCTTCGGGTGCTGGAGGAACCACTCGTTCAAAGTCTCTTCGCCGTAGGCCTTGTCCCACGAGTTGTGCCCGACGCCCGGGTAGATCGTGAACTTCGGGGACCCGCCCGCCGCCTTGATCGCGTCGATCATGTCCTGAGAGCGCTTGATCGGCACGGCCGTGTCCTTGTCGCCATGGAAGTTCCAGATCGGGAGGTCCTTGATCTTCGCGGCCTGAGTGGGGTCCCCGCCTCCGCACACCGGCGCCGCCGCGGCGAAGAGGTCCGGGTGCTTGCAGGTGAGCGTCCAGGTCCCCATCCCGCCCATCGAGAGCCCCGTGATGTACAGCCGCTTCTCGTCGACCTTGTACTCCTTCTTCGTCTTCTCGAGGATGTCGAGAATGAGCTTCTCGTGCTCCATGAACCCGCCCTTCCCCTTCGGCTTCTGCGGGAAGATCACGATATAGTCCCACTTCTCCGGGGCCTTCTTGATCGCGGGCCCGAGCCCCACGGCGACCTGCTTCTGGCCGTCGTCCCCCTGCTCGCCCGAGCCGTGGAGGAAGAGGATGGCGGGGTGCGGCTTCTCGGCCGAGTAGCCCTTGGGGACGTAGACCACGTACTTCACGGCCGCCCCGTTGTAGTCGATCGTCTTGTCGAGGAATCCGGTCTCCTGCGACGCGCCCGCGAGCGCCGCGACCAGGACCGCCAGGATGAGCTTCATCGCGATTCTCCTTGTTCGAGCCCCACCCTATCCGAACGCCCGCCGCGTGTCCTGATATTCAACGGCGACGGCGGGGGGCGGTGTATAGTTGAGCGGGATGACGCTCTTCCTCCTTTTCGTCCTCGGCGCTCCTCCCCAGGAAGCCGAGAAGCAGGTCCGCGAAGCCCTCGGCGCGCTCGAGAAGGCGCTGGCGGCGCCGGACGAATCGCTCGGGGATCACTTCGACCTCTCCCGGCTGGTGAAGGAGATGGAGCGGCGCGGCGCCATTCCAGACGTCCAGGACGAGGGGCGCTTCCGCTACCGGAGCGCCGGCCGCCTCGGACAGAACCTCGCAGGGATGGCCGCCGCCCCCGGCGCCCTGCGGGGCGGATGGGAGAGCATCCAACCGCTCGGCGTCCGGCTCAACGCGGCGGGCGACGAGGCGGAGGCCCTGTGCCGGGTGGCGATCGGGGGGAGGAAGAGCAGGTTCCGCTTCTGGCTGATCCGCGAGGGCAACACGTGGAGGACCTTCGACCTGGAGAACCTCGACGGGTCCTTCCGGCTTTCGGTGATCGGCCTGCAGTACACCCCGGGCGTCCGCGACGACGACGACCGCTACGCGCTCAGAGACGGGGTGATGTCGCTCCAGCGCGGCGCGGTCCACCTGGCCCAGGGCCAGCCGGAGGCGACGCGGGAGGCGATGGACATGGCGCGCCGCGCCGGTCCGCCGGAGTACGTGATGGCCTGGATCGACCTCGTGGACGGACAGGCGCTGAGCGCGCTCGGGGAGCCCGAGGCCGCCCTCAAGGCCGCCGCGCGGGTCCTCGCGCGCCAGAAGGACCTGGCGCAGGCCCACCGGCTCAAGGCGGTCTGCCATGCCGCGCTCGGGGAACACGAGAAGGCCATCGCCGCTGCGAAGGAGTATCTCAAGCTGGTGGGGGACGAGGCGCAAGCGTGGACGCTCATCGGGAAGTCGCACGAGCGGCTCGACCAGACCGATCCGGCGATCGAGGCCTTTCGCAAGGGCGCCGAGTGCGACAGCGAGGACTATCGCAGCCGGCTGGAATTGGGGCGCGTCCTGCTCCATCGACACCCGGCGGACGAGGCCAGGCCCCACCTCGCGGCCGCAGCACGGTTGGCGCCGGTCCAGGAGAAGGTCTTCGAGAGCGTGGCGGACCTGCTCGATCGGGAGGGCGCCCACGCGGCGGCGCTCGAGATCTCGGAGGAAGCCGCCTCCCGCCGGCCGGACGACCCGGCCGTCCTCCTCCGCCGGGGGCGTGCGCTCCGGAAGCTCGGACGCTCCGCAAAGGCCGAAGAGCTGATCGGCAGCGCGGCGACGCTCGAACCCGGAGACCCGGAGATCGGGCGCGAGTTCATCCTCGCGCTGGCCCAGGCGGGCAAAGATGCGGAAGCCCTGGAGCGGGTGAAGGCCGGCGCGAAGATGGTGGATGGATACATCCGCGCCTTCGTCCACGCCGCCGCGGGCCGCTCCGCCCAGGCGCTCGAGGCGCTGAAGCCGGCCCTCCTGGAGGAATGGAATCTGGTCGCCCTCCTCGCACGGATCGAAGCGGAGCCGGTCTTCGTGAAGCTCCGGGAGGGGGAGGAAGGCCGGACCCTTCTCGAGCCGGCCCGTGCCACCCGCGACTACTGGAAGGCGAGGCAGGACCTGAAGCTCACGCCGGAAGAGCTGCACCGGATGGCCGTCGAGCGGATCAAGGCCGTGCCGGATCATTCGCTGGCGTATGCCGACCAGGGCCACGCGCTGCGGAAACTCCAGCGGTACCCCGAGGCGGAGCGGGCGATCCGGAAGGCCATCGAAATGAGCCCGGACAAGACGCTCCATCAGGACGAGCTGGGGAGGACCCTGGCGGCGCAGGGAAAGCTCGAGGAGGCGCTGGACGTCGCGGACTTTCTCCTGAAGGCCCGGCCCAAGTCCGAGCAGTCCGGGCTGGATCTCCGGGTCGCCGTCTACGCGATCGCCGGGGAGCGCGAGCGGGCGGTCAAGGCGCTGCACGAGCTCCTGGGAAAGCACCCCGACTGGCACTCCGCGGTGACCCCGGGCGAAGATCTCGACGGGTTCCGCAAGCTCCCCGCCGTGCAGGAGCTCATCCGGAAGGCCAGGGCCAAGGGCTTGAAGTAGCCGGGGGCGTCGCGGCGCTCGACCCGAATGGAAGTTCCTACCCGCCACCCGCGATCGTGGGTAACTCGAAGGTGCATTGGGATTCCGGAGGTGAGCGATGATCAACGTTTTCCTGGGCCTGGCCCTGCTTCCGTTCGCCGCCCCGCAGGAGGCGGCCCCGGCGCCGTGGAAGACGGAGGCCAAAGCCGCCCGCGAGGCCGCCGTGCAGGGGGGCCGACCCTGCGTCCTGATCCTCTTCGCCGACTCTCTCTGATGAGGCGCGCTCAAATCGGTGGAAGCAAGTTTGCTTCCCTCGGAGCGGATCGCGGAGCTCGCGAAGAAGGTCGAACTCGTGGTCGTGCGGAGGGCGGATCCGGCGTGCGAACCGCTGCGGAAGGAATTTGATGCGCGGGCCGCGGCCTGGGTGATCGTCCTCGACCCCCGGGGGGAGCTCCTGGACAGTGGGGCGGCCGACGGCACGGGCGCCCTCAAGAACAAGGACTCCGCCCTCGCGTTCCCCGGCGTGTTCGCCGACAAGCTCGAGGCGGGCCTTCGCCGGAAGGAATCGCTGCAGGACCTCGAGCGCCGCTGGGCGAAGGAGCCGAAGGAGGAGGCCGGCTTCGAGGCGCTGGCCTCGCGCCTTGAGGAGCTGACCTCGGACGCCCGCCTCCGGGAACTTTGCACCAAGGTCGCGGATCTTCCAGGGCTTCCCGCGGCCCGTCGGTCGGGCGCACTCCTCCGCGGCTTCATCGCGCGCTCGCGCGAGTACGGCGCCCTCGGCACGGCGGAGGCCCAGGCGAATTTCGTGCAGGACGGCGAACGCCTGATCGTTGAAAACGCCGCGCACCCGAGGGCCCCGCAGGCGGTCCAGGCGCTGTTCCAGGGAGGCTACGCCGGGAGGTTCGACGTCCCCGGCCGGTGCGCCGCCGGCCTCGCGCGGCTGGAGGCGCAGGCGCAAGGCCTCGCGGATCCGGCCCCGCTCCGCGAGCGGATCAAGGAACTGTCCGCGCTCCGCGAGAAGGAGATCGAAACGCTCCAGGCGAGGCGGGTCGCCGCCAAAGGAAACGAAGCCTCGGAGGCATGGTACGCAGCGGCCCTTGGCGACGCCGAGACGACGATCCGCGTCTTCTCGAAACCCCCGCACGACAAGTCCGCCTATTACCAGGGCCTCGTCCAGGAGGCCCGGGAGAAGCTCCAGCGGCCGGGCGAAAAGCCCGCGAAGGGGGAGAAGTAGTCGCCGGGACGGAGTCCAGTGTCGGATCGCGTACGGCGTAAGCCTGACGGGAGCCGTCCGGACCTACGGCCGCGCCCCGTGCTCGTCGGCACCGATGTCCCAGGCGCCGCTGCGGCGGCCGCCGTCGAAGTCCTCGGCGAACCCCTTGAGGACCTGCCCCCGGTCGATGCAGGGGCTCCCCTCCATTAGATGCAGGTCCTTGTCCAGCTTCGGATCGGCGAAGACGCTCCCCTTGTCGATGCCGTGCGCCTTCCTCCAGGCCTCGAAGTCCACGGGCCCGGCGCCCGCGGCCTGGTGCCAGAACTTCCCGTTCCCGCCGAACCAGCAGTTGTTCTCGAAGACGATCGGCGCCGCCGCCCCCTTATCGTAGATCCACACCAGCGGGCGGTTTCCTTCCTTCGAGCCCACGACGATGTTGTTGACGAACGCCGTGTCGGTGCAGGGAAGGTCGTGGTTCGACAGCAGGATGACCGCCGCGCGGTCGCGCGTGGCCACGTTCACGGCGGTGTTGTTGGCGAACCTCGCCCCCTTGGCGCACCAGGCCGCCATGGCCGCGGAGTCGATGTCCATGAAGAGGTTGTTCCGGACCGTGCAGTCCACGCTCTCCCAGGGCTTCCCGTGCTTGTTCGTCATCACCTCGTCGGGGCCCGTGTGCTCGCCGAGACAGACGCCCCCGTTCGGGTTGCCCGCCAGGGTCCCGCAGCGGACGAAGCGGTTGCCCTCGATGAGCCCCCGCGAGGCGCCGCCCTTCAGGTAGGCGCCCCAGCCCGGGATGTCGTGGAAGTACGACTTGAGGATCTTCACGTCGTCGTGGCCGACGCAATCGACTCCCTCGAAGCCCTTGTTCTCGCCGATCTCGCAGTTGACGATCGTGGCTCCCCGGTTGTACTTCTTCGCCTGCCAGTTCCCCGGTGAGAGCTTGACCACGTCCCCGCCGCTCCGGAGCATCTTGCAGCCGTCCAGGGTGCACTCCGACCCGTCCACGTCCACCGCGAAGTTCTGCGCGTTGAGGAGGTCGAGGTCCTTGAGCGTCACCTTGTCGGCCTTGAGATAGAACCCGCCGCGGCCCGCGAAGTCGATCTCGGCGCGCCCGCCGGGCTTCGAACGGATCGTGAGGCCCTCCGATGCGGGACCGATGCCGATCTGCCCCGACGGATACTTGCCTGCGGCCAGCGTCACGACCCCTCCGGCCCCCGCCTTCGCGACCGCCGCGTCGATGTCGTCGCCGGGCTTGAGGAGCACCTCCCCGGCCCCGGGCGCCGCCCCGGCGAGCGCGAGCCACGCGAAGGCCGCGATCCTCATCGGGCCTTCCTCCCGGACGTTGAAGCGAACGGCATTCCTGCCGGCCTCAGCGACCGACGGAGAAGACCCGCTCGATCCGCGAGAGGTTCCCCTGGGCGTCGCGCACCGAGAGGGAAAGGCGGGCCTTCTCGAGCCGCGCCGGCGGCCGTGAGAGCTTCCATTCCCACACTCCGGGAGAGAGCGGCTTGAAGCGCGACCAGAGGTTCTCGCCCGCGGGCGCTCCGTCCAGTTCCACGTCCGCCGTTGCTCGGAAGGACGCGGGATCGAGACCTGAGTAATAGTCGTGCGCGCCGAGCAGGATCCGGTCGAGCGACGCGTTCGACCCAGGCTGCGGATGCGTCAGCGTGAGGATCGGGCGGTTGTCGTCGCACATCCAGCCGTAGCCGCGCGCGTCCGGTTTCGCCGGGTCGAAATCGAGGTCGACCGGGCAGCCCAGGTCGATCCAGCGCGCGATCGTCCGGCGGTCCTCGTCCGAGAGAGGCTGGACCTTGCCCGACTTCACCGCCTCGAGCGGAGGCATCGCGTCGCCCGTGAAGTCGATGTCCCACTTCGAGCGGAACTTCGCCGTCTCCACCGGCTGCCCCTTCCAGGCGAGCGTCCCGGAGCCCGGCTCCGTCTCGGAGGGATGGTCGTCGTTCGTGAAGCCGTCCAGGCGGCGCCCGAAGATCTTCCACACGAGGAGGCTGCGCCGCGACTGCATCATGCGGATGGTGCGCGAGGCGTTCGGATAGCCCCACGTGTCGTATCCCACGGGCTTGTGGCCGAACTTCGCGCGCTCGTCGGCGGCGAGGCGCACGTAGCTCCCCGGCATCTTCCCGTGGTTCTCCACCTGGATCCACTCGTCGTCCGCGTCGAGCACGAGGTTGCCGCGCGGCTCCTTCATGGTCTTCGTGTGGCAGAGCGTGCAGCTCCGCTCGAAGATGGGCTTCACGTCTCGGAAGTACTCCACGTTGACCGCGCCCTTCTTCACGGTACGGAGCCCGGTCTCGCCGGCCGCGTCCCAGCGCCGGCCCGACTCGTCCTTCTCCTTCGTGGTCAGGAGCGGGTTCGAGGCCGTGAGGTCCCAGATCCGGTAGTCCGGCTTCGCGGCGGCGGTCATGGCGAAGTGGGTGGGTTTCTGGCTGTGGGCGTGGCAGCCGCCGCAGTTGTTCCGGATCTCCCCCGGCCGGACCTGGTGCCAGGTCTGCGAGTTGTTGAGGACCAGGCCGTTCCAGTCGAGGGTCTGGAACGTGAAGGCGGTGTCGGCGGGGATCTTCGCGAGGAAGCTCGTGTCGGGGTTGCCGTCCGGATCGAGGGGCTGCTTCCCGTCCTCGAACTTGCGGAGGGGGATCTCGCCGAGGATGCGCAGCCGCTCCGAGGCATGGCTGTGGAAGCGCCGGCCGGACTTCGGCCCCTCGCGCCGGTCGGTCGTCGGCTCCATCGCGAGGATACGCACCGCGTGGATCTCCCCGTTCTCGTAGAGCCCGGCGTCGCCGCCCTGGTTGTGCCAGTTGATGGGCATCCCGTTCCCGTGGCTCGTGAAGGCGTCGAGCCCGCGCCAGGGGTCCT
>JAHFOZ010000260.1 GCA_023261405.1 Planctomycetota bacterium | reverse complement strand
CCGCCTCGCCGTCTTCCTGCGCTGCCAGAAAACCCTCGAGTCGCTGGTCTTCACGTTCGGCCACCTGAGGACCGAACTGAACCTCCGCGAGTGGTGGTCCCAGCGGCTGGGGACGGCGACGTCCGTCGAGTCCCAGGCGAAGGCCGTGATCGAGGACCTCGAGTCGCTCCAGAAGATGGGCCTGGTGCAGCTCGTGTACGGCGCGCTGGAGCGCTGCCTGCGGGCGGTGCTCCGGGCGCTGGAGCCGAAGGCCTGCAACCAGGGCACGGCGCCCTTCGGGGAGATCTATGGCCGCCTGCTCGGCAAGCTCGGGTTGCTGAAGAAGTGGCAGGGCTTCATGGACGTCTTCGTCCGCGTGCGCCGCACCTTCCACCTGCAGGGCGTTTACTTTCCGGCCTCGCCCGAGAAGGAGATCGAGATCGAGTACCGCGGCCGTCCCTACAAGTTCGAGTTCGGCCGCCCCGCGACTTTCGTGGAGCTTCCTTTCTGCTTTACGCTGGTCTGGGACTGCAAGGACCTTCTGGTGGAGGTCGTGACCCACCGGGACATCTCCTCCCTCTCCGAAGTCCTCGACCCTTTCCCCGCGGCGGGGGCGCCGTAGATCCGGAGTGTTACGGGGAGCCCCAGTCGCTCTCCAAGACTTGGGCGGGGAGCGCCTCGTGCAGGGATGCCACGGATTGAAGCGCGGTCGGATCCCCCACCCGCGGAAGCGGGGTCAGACATCCCCTCTGGAGCAGGGCGGGCCCCTGCGCCGGGAGACCCCCGCCTACTTCTCCTTCGGACGCAGCTTCTCCGCCTCGCGGAGGCTCCAGTCCCGCTCGGCGGGGACGAGCTTGTCCCACGCGAGCCCCGTCGCGTCCTCGAGCGCCTTCTTCCAGGGGACGGCCTCGAAGAACGCGGCGCGCGCGGCCTTCCGGAGGGCGCCCCGGGACTCCAGCCACATGAAGAACAGGTGGCCCCGGGCGTAGACGTCGTCGGGGTCGGCGAGGGCCGACTCGATGCCGTCCACTTTCTTCCCGGCCAACCCGAAACCGATGAGGACGTTCGGGTCGTCGCCCACCCATTGGGCGAGGCCCTCGACGAACCACTCTGGGGCCTCGACCTTCCGCTGCTTCTGGAGGACGTGACAGAGTTCGTGGGGTATGAAGCGCTCCAGCTTCGCGGGCGGGAGCCGGAAGACCATCTTCTTGCCCTGCTTGGCGAGGTCCTTCCGCTGGCGCTCGAGGGCGTCGAGCTTCTTCTGGTACTCCTCCAGTTTCCCCAGGTTGAACCGGAGCTTCGTGTCGCCGGCCATCTTCGCGAACTCGCGGCCGTCGAAGTCGAAGGTCACCTCGAGGGCGGTGGCGTCGAAGAAGGCGCCGATCTTCCCCTCGACCGTCCGGAATCCGGCAGCCCAGCGGTCGGGGCTGGTCAGGAGCTCGAGGACGCGGCGCGCCTCGTCGTTCTGCGGCTCGGGCCGGACGAACGTGACCTGGGACGCGAGCTTCTTCAGGCGCTCTTCAGCGCCTTGCGGGGCCTGCGTGACGAGGAGAGCCAGCGCGATCAGCCTCATCGTCATGAAAGCTAAGCGAGAATCTCCCTCACGACACGCCCATGCACATCCGTGAGACGGAAATCGCGCCCGGCGTAGCGGTAGGTGAACTTCTCGTGGTCGAAGCCCATGAGGTGCAGGATCGTCGCGTGCAGGTCGTGGACGTGGACGGGCTTGTCCTGCGCCTTGAAGCCGAATTCGTCGGTGGCGCCGTAGGCCATCCCGCCCTTCACGCCGCCCCCGGCCATCCAGACCGAGAAGCCGTACGGGTTGTGGTCGCGCCCGCTCGCCGCCGGGAGCTCCGCGGTGGGCGTGCGGCCGAACTCGCCCGCCCACAGCACGATCGTGTCCTCGAGCATGCCGCGCTGCTTGAGGTCCTTGAGGAGCGCGCCGATGGGCTGGTCGGATTCCTTCGCCAGCTTGCCGTGGTTCTCGGCGATCTTGTCGTGGTTGTCCCAGGGCTGCCCCGCGCCCGCCCAGACCTGGACGAAGCGGACCCCGCGCTCGAGGAGCCGTCGCGCCATGAGCAACTGCCTCGCCTGCGTGCCGGGGCCGTAGGCGTCCCGCACGTGCGCGGGTTCCTTCTCGATGTCAAACGCGTCGGCCGCAGCCATCTGCATCCGGTAGGCCAGCTCGAAGGACTGGATGCGCGCCTCGAGCGCCGCCTCCTCCTTCCGCTTCTCCTGGTGCTGCCGGTTGAGCTCGAGCAGCAGGTCGAGCTGCGAGCGCTGATCTTTCACCGAGGAGGTCGTGCTCTTGATGTGCTCGATCAGCTTCGCGAAGTCGGTGTGCTGACTGTTGATGAACGTGCCCTGGCAGGCGCCGGGGAGGAAGGAGGACTGCCAGTTCTGCGACTCCTGGATCGGGTAGCCGCCGGGGCAGAGCACGACGAAGCCCGGCAGGTCCTGGTTCTCGGTCCCCAGGCCGTACGTGAGCCAGGCCCCCATGCTGGGCCGGGAGAGGCGGTTCTCGCCGCAGTTCATCATGAGGAGCGAGGGCTCGTGGTTCGGCAGCTCCGTGTACATCGAGCGGATCACGCAGAGCTCGTCGGCCGACTCGGCCACTTTCGGGAACATGTCGCTGATCTCGAGCCCGCTTTCGCCGTACTTCCTGAACTTGAACGTGGACGGATAGGCCGCGCCCGTCTTCCGCTCGGTGCGGTAGTTCTCGAACGGAAGGGGCTTCCCGGCGTGCTTCGCGAGCGCGGGCTTGGGGTCGAAAGTGTCCACCTGCGAGGCCCCGCCGTTCGTGAAGATGTGGATCATCCGCTTCGCCTTCGCGGCGAAGTGCGGCCGCTTCACGGCGAGGGGATTGAGCCCCGCGTCGTCCCCCAGCGCCGCTCCCATGAGATCGGCGAACGCCATCGCGCCCAGGCCCATCCCGCAGCGCTGGAGGAGCTCGCGGCGCGACAACCCGAAGTCTGCGTTCATGGTCAATCCAGGAAAAAGAACTCGTTCGTCACCATCAGGGCCTGCGCGTAGCGCTCCCAGGGGCTCATCGCCGCCGGCGGCGGACCCGCGAACTGCGTCTGCGCGTTCCACTCCGTCTCGGCCGAGGTCCCGCCCGTGGCCTCGGAGATCTTCGCCATCTGGATCACCGGCGCCCAGAGAAACTCGTCGGAGTTGATGTTCCCCGCGGGGCGGCAGTCCACCACGAAGTCGATCGCCTCGTCCTTCTTAACCTCGATACCCTTGATCTTCATCTCGGCCTCGAGCTGCTTGAGCGTCCAGGAACCCAGCTCGCCGGAACGGCTCGAGAAGAGCCGGGCGCGCACCCCGTCGCCCTCCTTGTTCTTGTGGGCGGCGGTGCCGGAGATCGTGAGTGTCCCGTCGCGAGGCGCGACCCAGCGGCGGATGGCGGCGTGCTTGAGGTCGTTCCCCACGTGGCCGCCCTTGGCGTCCAGCATGACCCAGCCGAGCGCCGCGTCGGGCCACGCGGGCCCGCCCTGCCACGCCGCGCCCGTGTAGTGGGGCAGGGGATTGAAGGCCTTCACCTTCCCGGCCGCCTCGTCCACCTCGCCCCAGCCGTAGTGCCAGGGGCCTGGCTTGACCGGCGTGGGCTTTTCGAAGGGCTGGCCGACGAACGAGACGCCGAGGGCGAGTTCCTTCTCCGAGGCCGCGCGGCCGTAGACGATCCGGTAGAGCGTGCGGATCCCCTCGGCCGGGTCCTTCGCGTCCGCCACCCCAGGGCGCGCCGCGAGCGAGCGCGCCTGCTCGGCGGCGAACGGGCTGTTGATGAGGAAGAGCGCCTGCTGCGGCACGGTGGTCATGTGGCGCTGCGGGGCGTGGGCGTCCACGCTCGCGAAGTCGAAGACCCTCAGAAGCCCCGGCACGTTCAGGCGATCCACGAAGCCGTAGACGCTGCGCCGGGGGATCGCCGGGGAATTCGTGAGCGGGACGGACTTCCCGCCCATCTTGAGGTCGAGTTTCCCAGAGACCGCGAGCATCGAGTCGCGCATGGCCTCGAAGTCCAGCCGCCGCCGCGGCATCCGCCAGAGGAGCCGGTTCTCCGGGTCGGTCTGACGGAACGCGGGGTTGTCCTCGCTCGACTGCCGGTAGGTGTTCGAGAGGACGATCAGCCGGTGGAGCTTCTTGGTGGACCATCCGTTGGCCACGAACCAACGCGCCAGGAAGTCCAGGAGCTCCGGGTGGGTGGGCGCGTCGCTGCGCAGCCCGAAATCGCTGGGTGTGCGCACGAGCCCGTGGCCGAAGTGCTGCATCCAGACGCGGTTCACCCAGACCCTCGCCGTGAGCGGATTCTCCGGGGAGGCGATCGCCCGGGCGATGTCCAGGCGCCCGCTGCCCTGCTGGAAGGGCTCCCGCTTCTCCCCGCCGAGGACCAGGAGAGTCCGGCGCGGCACCTCCTCGCCCTTGTTGGCGGGGTTGCCGCGGCGGAAGATCCGCGGATTCTGCTGCACCGGTCGGTCCTCGAGGATGTCGGCCTGCGGGGGCGCTGCGTCAGACTGAAGAATCCACCGCTCGATCTCGGCGTTCTGCTTGCCCATCTCGACGCGAGTCCCCTCGTCGAAGTACCACTCGATCTCGGAGAAGTGGCCCCGGGGCAGGGCGATGGGGGAATCCGCGCCGACCATGATCTGGTGGATCTCCTCGTCGGCCGCATCGGCGAGCGGGCCGGCCTTCGCCTTCTTGTGGACCTCGGCGAAGGCCTTCCCGATCCGGCGTGCGGCGTCCTTCATGGTCGCGAGAGGCTCGCCCTTCAGGGCCTCGACGATCCGCGGGTTGAGCCGCGCGGCATTCTCCTCGATCCACTTCGGCGCCAGGGTCGCGAGCTCCTTCTCGGGGATGGCCTCGAGCGCGTGCCAGGCGGCGAACACGGGATGGAAATCCTTCTTGGTCGCGAGGATCGCCACGTGCCAGCGGCGGACAATGAAGGGGATCACGTCGTCCGCCCCGAAGTTCATGTAGAAGTCTTCGGTGGGGAGCTTCTGCACGTCGAGGACGGCCGCCAGGTAGTCGGGGACCTTGTACCGAAGGCGCTCGAGAAGCGCCTCGGATTTCTTGCGGACCGTCTCGGCGAGCTTGGCCTCGCGCTTCCTGAGTTCGGTCTCGTAAGCGACGTAGGCCTCGCTGCGCTCGGGGTTCTCGATCACGGGGAGGAGCCGCTCGGACGAGCCGAGGAAGACTCCGTAGAGCGAGTAGTAGTCGGCCTGCGGGATCGGGTCGAACTTGTGGTCGTGGCAGCGGGCGCAGCTGACGGTGAGTCCCATCATGGCGCGGCTCATCGTGTCGATGCGGTCGTCGATGATGTCGTGGATGTTGTTGATGAAGCGGCGGCCCACGGTGAGGAAGCCCATGGCGGCCAGGTCGCGCTTGTCGTCGGCGGGGACCAGTTGATCGGCGGCGATCTGGAGCATGAGGAAGCGGTCGAAGGGCAGGTCCTCGTTGAAGGCGCGTATCGTCCAGTCGCGGAAGGCGGAGGAGTGGACGAACTTCGCCTCCTCGCGGTCGCTGTAGACGTAGCCCTTGGTGTCGGCGTAGCGGGCGGCGTCGAGCCAGTGGCGGCCCCATCGCTCGCCGTAGCGGGGCGAGGCGAGGAGGCGCTCCACGGCCCTCTCGTAGGCGTCGGAGGACGCGTCGGCCAGGAAAGCGTCGACCTCCTCGGGCGTGGGCGGAAGGCCCGTGAGGTCGTACGTGACGCGGCGCAGGAGGGTGAACGGGTCGGCGGGGCGCGAGGGGGCCATCGAACGCTCCTCGAGCTTCGCGGCGATGAAGGCGTCCATGGGCGTGCGGACCCAGGCCTGGGCGCGGACCTTCGGGACCGCGACATCCTTCACGGGCTGGAAGGCCCAGTGCTGCAGGGCCTTCTTGAGATCCACGCCGGGCTTCGCGACGTCCTTGCCGCGCGGGTCGGGCGCGCCGCGGCGGACCCAGGCCTCGAAATCGGCCACCTGCTCCGGGGCGAGCTTCTTCTTCGGGGGCATCTTGAAGTCGTCGTCGGTCCAGCGGATTCCCTTGATGAGGAGGCTGCGGTCCGGATCGCCGGGGACAAGGACAGGGCCCTGGTCGCCGCCCTTGAGGACGCCTTCTTTCGTATCGAGGAGGAGGCCGCCCTTGAGCTTCTCGGCGGTGGCGCTGTGGCAGGAGTAGCAGCGCTCGGCCAGGACGGGGCGGATCTTCTGCTCGAAGAACTCGATCCCGTCTTTATCCTGAGCGAGCCCCGGCAGGGGCGAAACGAAGGAGGCCAGGAGGGCGAGGGCGCGCACGATCATGGGAGCAGCTTCGCCTCCCGGAGTTCGTCGGTCATCATGTCGTGGTGGACCTGCATGGCGCGGCGGGCCTGAGGGGCGTTCCGGCGCCGGAGGGAGGTGAAGATGCGCTCGTGGATCTCGTAGGAGGCCCGGTAGTCGTGCACCGAAGGCTGCACGGAGTCGATGAGGGCGTGCACGTTCTCCTGCATGCAGGCCATGAAGCGCGCGAGGATCGGGTGGTGCGCTGCGGTCCAGAGCGCCTGGTGGAAGCGGAAGTCGGGGTCGGTGACGCCCTTCTTCCTCCTCATGGAGACCTTGAGCTCCGCGAGCGGCGCCTCCATGGCCTCGAGGTCGGCGTCGGTGCGGCGTTTCGCGGCGCAGCCGGCGAGGAAGATGTCGATGACCTCCCGGGTCTCGTGGATGTCGGCGATCGAGGGCTGGTCGAGCATGAGGAGGAACTGGAGAGGGGCCTTGAGGACCTTCTTGCCGGAGCCGGCCACCTGGCTGCCGGATCCGTGGCGGGTGTCGAGCACGCCCATGTGGGTGAGGGTGCGGAGCGCCTCGCGCACGGAGGGGCGGGAGACTTTGAGCCGGCGGGCGAGGTCCCGCTCGCTCGGAAGCTTCGAGCCGGGCGCGTAGCGGTTCCCGCGCATGAGGTCGCGGATCTGCCCGATGATGTCCTCGACCACGGTGGTGCGCTGCACAGGCTGGAACGCCGGGGAAGCCTCGATCATGCGGGTTTTCCTCTCTGGTCTAGTGGTCTGACCACTTTAGGCGTTACGCGAAATCGAGTCAACGGGATTCGGGGTAGGTGTGCAGGGGGTTGCGCGGGGACAGCGGGAACGGAGCGCCGAACCGTGTGGCACGACCTTTGCGCTGCAGGGAGCATGGATACGAAGAGGCGCCTCCGAATGGCGGCCGTGGCCCTGCTCATGGCCTTGGGCAGCAGCGGCTGCAGTTCGCTCCATGATCTCACCGGAGGGACGAAAGAGGGGCCCCAGGTCTACGGGGGGCTGAAGACCTATCCGGAGTTTTATGCCAAGAGTGGGGGTGGATGAAGGGGCATGGCAGATGCACTCCTGTGTGGAGTGATCGACTTGCCGCTTTCCATGATGCTGGATACCGCACTCCTCCCGGTCACGATTCCCATCGAACTCATCCGAGGTCCGGGAAGCCGCAAGGAGCAATGCATCCGATGAGCCGGGCAAGAATGTCGTTGGCCCTGGCGCTTCTGATGGCCATCGGCGTCGGCGGATGCAGTTCGGTGTTCGACCTGGCGGGCGGGACGCGGGAGGGGCCCAGGGTTTACGGAGGGCTTCGAAGTTTCGGGGAAAGCTACGAATGGGTGGGGATCGAGACGC
>JAHFOZ010000259.1 GCA_023261405.1 Planctomycetota bacterium | reverse complement strand
CCCAAGGTGCGAGTGCAGGTCGATGAACCCGGGCGTGAGCGAGGTGCCACGGGGGAGTTCCGTCACTTTCGCCCCGGCCGGGACCTCGAGCCCCGCACCGCAGGCGACAATGCGTCCCTCGGAGACCAGCACCACGCCGTCCTCGACCCAGCGGCCGTCGGGAAGGAGGAGCCGGGCCCCCTTGAGGGCGGTCAGCTCCGCCGGGTTGCCGGTCCAGCCGAGGCAAGCGAGCGCCAGGAGCGCGATCGCGGGACGCATACTAGTCTTTGCGCCTCTCGTAGACCGTCTCGCCGTCGAGGATCGTGCGTTCGACGACGGTCTCGGGGTCGAAAGGGTCGCCCGAGAGCACGACAAGGTCGGCCGCCTTGCCCTTCTCGATCGATCCGTGGGTCTTGTCAAGGCCCAGAACCCGGGCCGCCTCCAGGGTCACGGCGGCCAGGGCGGTCTCGGGTTTGAGCCCTCCCGAGCAGGCCAGGGCCGCGGATTCGAGGAGGAAGCGGGTGCCGCCCGGGCCGGGGTGTCCGGCCCTGTCGTCGCCGAAGGAAGCGATGGCCAGCGGGGAGCCGGCGCGGACCAGGGCCCCGGGGAGGCCGACGGAGTGGTTCAGGTAGTCCACCTGGGGAATGCCGTATCGGAACATGGGGCCCGCGATGACGGGGATTTTCGAGGCGGCGATGGCCTCGGCGGATCCGGTGCCGTCGGTGGCATTCTCGAGGATCGCGCGGAGCTTGAAGTCCTCGGCGAGTTTGAGGGCCAGGAAGATGGCATCGGGCGTATGCGCCTCGATCCGCACGGGCAGCGGGTTTGACGGGTCCAGGGCGCGCAGGAGGACTTCGTTCCTGCGGTCCATGCGGACCTTCTGCGGCTCGGCGGGGCTCGCCCCCGTCTTGGCCGTCTCCTTCTGCCTGGCATCAAACTCGGCCAGGTCCTTCCTGTACTTCTCCCGGGCCTTCTGGTATTGACGGGCTGCTTCGAACGCAGCCCGGATCTGCTGGTACGCCTCGTACCTTTGGGCGGTGCTGGAGGTCTCAGGCTGGGATGCGAGAGAGACCTTGAGCGCGGATTCGTTTGCGAGGATCCTGTGGACGGGGGTGGGCCGGAGGGTTGCCCCGAGGCCCTGGATCGGCCCCGTTCCCGGGGGGGAAAGGTGAACGGTGGTGACCCCGTAGCGCAAGGCCTCCTGCGTGTCCGGCAGATAGTGGTCGAGGGAGTCGAGGACACTCTGTTCCGCCGCCCCAGGGCTCCTCTCCCCGGCGGCGAGCATCAGTCGCGAGGCTGAGTCGATAAGGCCGGGAATGACCGTCCGACCCGGGAGGTCCAGCACGACGGCGCCCACGGGGATAGCCAAATCCTTCCCCACCGCATGGATTTTTCCGCCCTGGAGGATGACGGTTCCGTTCTCCAGGGGCGTCCCATGCCCGGTAAAAAGACGCCCCGGCCGCAGCACCAGGAAAGGCTGCGCAGGCTTATCCTGATGGGGCAAAACAGACGGAGTTTCTTGTTCAAAGGAAGCTTCGCTGCGGCCAATGCCGACAAAAAGGCCCATGAGGAGGCAATGAAGCAATCGCATGCCGTGGGTCCCCGTTCCGCAGGACTGCATCCCGCCTCCCCGCTCGGGAGGCCACCCCAGCGAACGCTATCTGCTGAGCGCAAATAGCTTATCGACATTGATACGGAGCCCTGCACAACTAAGTTTGCCGCCGGACAACTCATCGAAGCCATGAAACGGACGGTGTGTTTTATGGCAGCTTGGGCGGCTTGAACTTCAGGAGGGGCACCCTCTGGGGGTCCAAATCGGGGGGATTGTCCTCCGTGAGGAGCTTGTGAAGCGAGCCGTTCATCCTCCTCACGAAGTTCTTCAGGTTGACGCCCCAATAGGCGTCCGGATAGGGCTCCAGGCGTGAAAGGGCGAGGCGGAACCTGGAGCGAGCCCCCTTGAAATTGCGTCTCCCATAGTGATGGAGCGCCACGGCGCAAAGGATGAGCCCCTGGAGGAAGTGCTTCTCCTCCCCGAACCGCTCAAGCCACAGGGATTCCCAGGCGTCGTGGGCGGCATAGAAATCCCTGCGATTGAAATGCTCGATCCCCTCCAGGAACCGCGGGTCGTCCCCAGCCATAAAAGGGACCGTCCGCTTTATGGTTGAGGTCTGGAGGCGGCCAGTGAAGCCGCGGACAGGGCCAACAGGGAAAAGCCGAGGAGGATGTTGGCCCCGACCACTCTGACCGACCAGCGATGGAGGGAATCGAAGCATGCCCTGGAGGGGTGTCCTGGGGCGAGTTCCTGGAAGTCGGGGATCGCCGAGCGTTCGGCGGCAATGCGTGGGGAGATCCCAAAGGCGTGGATGGAAAACAGGAGTGCCATCAGCACCGAGAGCGCCACCCTGGCGACCCCCGCCCGGCCTCCGAAGTGGAACTGAAGCATGAGGGCCCCGCCCACCACGAGTACGGCGCAGACCCCCTCCACCCATGCGAACCCCCGGAGGATGGTCCCGAAATTGACTCCGGCGTGGGGGCGGTCCGTCTTGAACAGGAGCGGTGCCACGACGAAGGACAGAGTGGCCAGACCTCCTACCCAGAGGCCCAGCGCGACAAAGTAGACCGCCGAGACGGTCTTGATCACTTCAAGGCCGCCAGGATCTCGTCATCCGTGGGCATGCCGTACTTATGAAATTTGATGATCCCATCGGGCCCCACCAGCACTACGGTACGCCGGACGCCGCCCCCCTTCTCCGCACCATAGGCCTTGGACATCTCCAGCTTCTCATCGGCCAGGATCGGAAACCCGAATCCGAACGTAGCGCAGTAGGCTGCATGTGCTGCCGGCCCCGCACTGTTGACGCCGAGAATGGCTGCCCCCGCCTTCTCGAATCTTGCCTTGTCGTCCCGCAAGGCGGAGAGTTGCTTGTTTCAGCCTGGAGTGTCGTTCATGCAATAAAAGACCAGGACCAGATGCCGCCCTTGGAAGTCCTTGAGCGCGTAGGTCTTCCCGTCTCCGGAGGCCAGGGAGAAATCAGGCGCTTGTTTCCCTGTCACTTGAAGGCCTCCCGTAATGCGTCTTCCGCCGCCACCGAGCACGCTTCCTTCCCCTCCGGAAGCCCCCCCAGCAGGGCAAGCACATCCGAATTCTTCAATCCCCGGACCTCTTCAACACCCCGCCCAATGATGAGCTCGGTCAGGGCCGAGCTTGACGCAATCGCCGCGGCGCATCCGAATGTCTTCGCACGCGCCTCCGTGATCAATCCATTTTCCACGCGAAGGGTCAGCTTGACCATGTCCCCGCACGCGGCGTTGCGCACGCTGGCCGAATGGGTCGGGTTCCTGACCTCCCCCGTATTCCGGGGATTCAAGAAGTGGTCCATGGCCTTGGGGTTGTACCCTTCGAACGGCATTGGCGTTATGCCTGGATGGGCCCAGAGTCAGCGGGCAAGTTCTTCCGCAGGAATGGGTTGGCGGCCCTGGAACCCCTCCTCAAGGTGGTGATAGTACTCAACCGCTCTTTCCCCCCGCTTCCAGCACAGGAAAACAAGCCGCCCCTCGATCACCCCGTAAAAATCAACAAGGCCCTGGTCGAGGCTCTTGACCAGGGTCTCCATCTCCGCAAATTTACGATTGACCGCGTCAAAATCCTTCTTTGATTGCTCGATCTCATCAAGGTAATGCGTGTATTCACGGTGATCGGGAGTCGTTTCCGCCCGCACTTCATCCCCCCAAAGCAGTTCAAGGACATCGACCTTTCCCTTGATGTGCTTCAGGCGGGCGCGCAGGCGGTCTACCTGCTCGAAAATCTTCTCGAGGTCCGGAATCAGACTGGACGCATCCCGCGCGATGTAGATCTTCGGACCCATATAACCCAATATAGCGGTGGGCGAAATCGATTTAAAATAAAAGGAGCCAGGCCACCATTTCGAGGGGGTTGCCCTGTCAAGAGCGGCCTGGCCCTGGAGAGAGGGGGAAACAGATTTTGGGCTCGCGCGGCCAAACATATGTGCTAGGCACTCTATACTAGTTTGGCCTACGCGCCCCCTAAGCTTGAGCCCCCATGCCCAGCCGGGTTATGCCCCAGATTCAAGCGTCTGCACGTCCCTATGATCGGCAAAAGCCGTACTGAAACTTGACGCACCCGACACTCAAAGAACAGAAATCTTTCCCGGCAGCCATGCTGGCTGCCCGCGGGTGGAAGCGGGACTACCGGCCTCCCCCCAAAGTTTCTCGCTCTCTCTGACCGTTTCCTCGCCCTCCGACATCACTACTCCCTGGGCCTCCCTTGAGGCCTTTTCACTAAGCTGAGTATACCAGAAGCTCACCCGGTGTCAACACAAAAACGCTCGAGCCCAAGGGGTTATTCCTGTCCGAGTTTCCACAACAATTATACGACAAACCCCCATACTTTGAGGGCAAATTCCGTGCCTGCAGGAGGCCTGCCACGCAAGGAAAATTCTCCCCGCTCCGAACCTTCCACGCCATTCTTCCCCCGGGACCGGCTCCAGCCGAAATGACGGTTTCCCTCCGGCGGAAGTGATCGCCCTCCTCATCTGGGCGGAAGCCGTCCCCCCAGTAGCCCGGCAGGTGCATCCACCTCGACCGCCTTGCGCGGTGATGCCTCGCCCGAAACCAGGCGGATCCTGGAACGAGGGAGGCCGAGCGCCTTCGCAAGCAAGTCCAGGACCATTCGGTTCGCCTTCCCGCGCTCCGG
Organism: Planctomycetota bacterium; assembly: GCA_023261405.1. Classification (GTDB taxonomy): domain Bacteria; phylum Planctomycetota; class MHYJ01; order MHYJ01; family JACPRB01; genus JACQFK01. Next base: position 2,923 of record JAHFOZ010000259.1, on the reverse strand, counting down.
CGGCGCCGTCACGGCGATCTTCAGGCGATTCCCCACCCACCCCACAATGCGGTCCCGGGAGGCCCCGGGAACGACCTTGAGCGGGAGGCGGAACATGCCGCCTCCTATTTCTCCCGGTAGCCCATGGCCAGCTGGAGCAGGTAGCAATTGTCCAGGCGGCGCTTCACCGAATCCTGGGGCTTGGAGTCGACGACCTTGGGGTGCGACCTGTGCATGTCGGCCAGCTCGTGATACCGGCGTGTCGCCTCCCGAACCTCGCGCGCCGCATACTGCAATTCCGCCAGCCGGTACAGGCACTCCCCGTTCTTCACCTGGGGGAACTCGGGGTGGTTCGCCAGCAGGTAAGCCAGGTGCCCGCGCGCCTCCGGCACATTGTGGAGCCCTTCCTGGTAGGCGACCGCCAAGGTCCAGATGCGTTGCGGGTCGTCCTGCCCGCTGCGGACATCCTCCCTGAGCTTGGCGATGCGCTTCTCCTCCTGCGGGAAGACCGTCTCCCCCCAGAGAGCCAGGTACCCCTTCATCTCCGTCCACCACTCCTCCTCCTTGCCCTCGGCCGTCAGGAAGATCTGACTCCCTTCGTTTCGGATGTTTTCGGCCCCCTTCGGGTCCTTCGTGACCACGGCATTCCGGTACAACTCCGCATAGACCACCCCCAGAAGAGGCAGCCCCTCCCGGCCGGCATCCTTCTTTCGGAGCGCCCCCTGGGCCAGCCTTCGGGCCTCCAGGTACTTCTCCTTGGACTGGCGCCAATCGCCCGACGCGCCGTACACGCTGCCCAGGTGAAAGTTCCGAAGGATCGGGTCGTCCATCCGGGTGATTCGGCTGACGATGTCAAGCTGGGCCTTCCGGGCCGCCGACTGCTCGTCCTGAACCTTGGCCAGCAGGGCCCGGAGGACGTCCTCCTTCATGCTCTTCTTGAGTCCCTCGCCGCCGTCCTTGTCGATTTTCTCGAGATGCTCCCTGATCGCATCTTGCGACGCCTGATAGGCCTGCGTCTTCGAGTATCGCCTCCTGAGGACGTCGATCTCCGCCCGTGCCGCCTGGAAGGCGCTGCTCCTCATGAGCGCGTCCAGCCTGCCCAGTCGCTTCTTCGCTTCGATCTCGTCGCTCTCGGCCGATTCACCCAGGCTGATCCGGTCCAGGTACTCGTTGCAGAAGGTCCGCACCGCCTGCGAGGCCGGATGCGACGGGTTGGCCTTCAGCGCGGTGAGAACCATGTTGAGCTCTTCCGCAGCCTCGTCATACAGGCCGAACTCGAGACACGCGGCTGCAAGGTCGCACTGCTCGTTGGGGTCCCGGGCCTGGGGATCCTTTCCATACTTCCACTGTTTGTGAATGAATTCATAGAATGCGGGACCGTCCAGCTCCCCCCAGGCCTTGGCCACCGTGCCTCCCGACTTGAGGGTGACGGTGAACGACTTGTCGTCGGCCTCCGTGATCGTACCGTCGTACATGCCCGCCTGGTACTCGCGGCGGAATCCCGCGGGGCTCTTCCCGCCCGGATCGTTGATGGTCTTGATGAGGGTCTCCTTGAGACGGACCACCCTCTCCAGCTCGGCGACCCGGCGCTCCAGCCGTGGTTTGAACTCCTCCCCCGCGTTCGCGTCCCGCACCGCCTTCATCTTCTGGAGGGCCCCCTTGAAGTCATGCTTCTGGGAGAGGGCGTACGCGACCGCCGATTCACGCGAGAACGCCTCGCCCGCCTTCTTCCTCTCCTCGGCCAGCCTTGCCTGCTCCCGCAGCTCCTCGTCCCGGAGCTTGTTGGAAAGCTGCACTCTCAGGGAATTCCTCAGTTCGGACGCCTCCTCGGCCACCTCTCGGACGGACGTCTGCACCACGGCCCCCACCAGCTCGATAGCCGCCGCATGCTTCGCCTCGGAGACGAGGGCCTCCGCCTCCTTCTTCACGCCCTCCCAGGCGGAGCGCGCAGCCGTGGCCACGGCCTGGAGGTCAAGAGCCGCCATCTGGCCCACCAGGAGCCCCGCGTAGCGGTCCTCGGCGAACGGGCATTCCAGGGCGGCCTTCTTGGCCGCATCCTGGAAGGCGGTGAGGCCCTCCGCGGCGTCCTTGAACCGCTTCTGTTCCCGGGCCTTCCGCGCCGCCTCCAGGGCCTTCTCGTATTCCGTCCTCTGTCGGTCCACGTTCGCGCGCCATTTCCGGATGTGCGCCGCGCGCGCCGCAGCCTCCTCGGCCGACCCGGTGTCCTTGTTCTCCGGCGCCTGCGCGAACGCCTCGTACGCCGAGGCGGCCAAGTACGCCCCGGCAAGTTCCGGCTTCCTGGCCTGGAACGATTCCGCCACCTTGCGGTACCCTGCGACGTCCTCCGCCTCGCGCGCGCGCAGGCGCTCCCTGGCCGTCAGGCTCCGGTGCAGTTTCTGCAGCTGCCCCCTGTGGACCTCGGCCTCCGCGCCGATGCCCGTCCCCGCGAACTCACGCGCGATCGCATCGAATTCCGCAAGGACCTTCTCCACGGAGCGCGCGTCCTTCTCGTCGATGCGGTCGCGCGCCCCCTTCGCGTTGACGAGGCTCATCTTGCCGCGCTCCGCCCTCGCCTCCGCCAGCTTCGACTCCACCGGGTTCGTGGCCCCCGGGCCGCCCCCGTTCCCGTCGACCGGCCGGAACAGGAAGTACGCCGCCAGCCCGAGCGCCACCACCGCCGCGGCCCCCGCGACGGCCAGCACCTTGCGGTTGCCCGCCAGGACATGGATGGGCCTCGAGGGCTCGCGGCCCTCGCCGCCCCCGCCTCCCTTCGCCCGCTGGAACTTCTCCAGCGAGGCGATCACCTGGCTCATGGTCTGGAATCGCCGGTCCGGGTCGCGGTCCATCATGTGGGCCACGATCTGGGCCAGCTCCCGGGGGACCTCGGAGTTGTGCTCCTGCAGCGCCGTGGCGTCCTCGCGGACCTTCTTGTTCACCAGTTCGC
>JAHFOZ010000258.1:5774-7622 GCA_023261405.1 Planctomycetota bacterium | reverse complement strand
ACCCTGAGCTGCTGCGCGGCGGCCACGCCCGAGGCGTCGGTGACGATGTAGCCGTCCTTGCGGAAGACCACGCCCGAAAACGTGACCGTGTCCGGCGGCACGGAGGCGTCCGGGCTGAAGGAGGCGGTCACGCGGACGACCGAGGGGCGCACCTTCCCGGCGATCGAGGAGACCTCCCGCTCCAGCTTCTGGAGGGCAGACTCCTCGGACGCCTGGACCGGGAAGAGGAGGACGAGCAGCAGCATGGCGACTTCGCCCGGCTAAAAATCCCTTTCGCCGCCGGCGGGAATCACGTCGACCTTGGGAAGATAGAACCGGTGTTCCGGGGCGATCGGAGGAAGAGGCGCGGACAGCTCGGGAAAGAAGACGCGGCCCACGGCGCGACCCGGGACCGAGCCCACGAGCTCCGCGCGGACCGAGGGGCGCTCGGCGGTCGCCACCGGGGCCGGGGAGGGGCGGCGCAGGACCCCGTAGCCTCCCACGCCGATCGCCAGGCCCACCATGAGGACCGCGGCGTGGCGCAGCACCTCGTCGGGCCAGGAGACGCCCGATCTGGGGCGGTGCCGGGGGAAGAGTTCACGATCAACGACGGCCCGGAGTGCGCCGAAGGTCCCTTCGGGGGCCTCCTCCGCACGGAGGGAGAGCAGCCCGGCCCGGGACTCGCGGTACAGGATCAGCTCGCGGGCGCAGGGAGGACAGCCGGCCACATGCCCGGCCAGGGAGCCGGCTTTGTCGCGGGGGAGGTCGCCCCCCACGAACAGGGGCAGGAGGTCCAGAGTCTCTTCACATCCCATGGTGCTCATTCCGGTTTGCAGGTAGTACGCCGGCGGGACGGGACCTGTTAGAAGGAATCCGAGACGTCGGCGTCGTCGGCGACTTCGACTCCCTTGCCCTCCCAGAGGGCCCGGAAGAGCCTGCGCGCCCGGTGGAGGCGCCAGCGGACGGTGGCGTTGGTGCAGCCCACGATCTCCGAGATCTCCTCGCAGGAGAAGCCGTTGATGTCCCTGAGCGTGAGGACGGCTTTGTACTTGGGAGGCAGCCGGTCGAGGAGCTGGTGGACGCGGCGTCGCGTCTCGGCCCGCTCCTCCTGGTCGGCGGGGTCCTTCCGGCCGGGGTCGGCGAGCCCGCCCAGCCCGTCGATGTCCACCGTCTTCCCGTGCGATACCTTGCGCATCCGGTCGATGCACAGGTTCACGCAGATCTGGTAGAGCCAGGTGTAGAAGTTCTTCTTCACGTCGAAGCGGGCGATGTTCCGGAAGACGCGGATGAAGGCCTCCTGGGAGATCTCGCGGGCGGTGTCGTAGTTGTTGAGCATGTGGAAGGCGATCCAGTAGGTGCGGCGCTGGTACTTGTCCATGAGCTCGCGGAACGCGTCCGGGTCCCCGAGCTGGACCTTCCTGATGAGCGCCACCTCGCCCGCGTCCGGCATCTTGACCGTTCTCCCTTCGACCGCGACGGACCTCATCATTATAACGGACCTCCCGCCGGAACGTTCGGGATTCCGGGGGATTCGTATCCCGGGACCCCGGGAAGTTCGTCGCGCGTCTATACTGTTAGACGATGCTCGCCGCCCTCGTATTCCTGATTTTCCAGGGGGACCCGGCCCGGGCCCTCGTCGAGCAGCTGCGCTCGGACAAGATCGACGAGCGCGACGAGGCCTCGCGGAAGCTGCGCGACCTGGGGAGGCCCGCGTTGGAGGCGCTCCGCAAGGCGGCCGGGGACACGGACCCCGAGGTGGCCGAGCGGGCCGCCGGGGCCCTCCGCTTCATCGAGATCCGCCTCCGGCTCGCCGAGCGGCTCGCGTGGGACAAGGACGAGATCGCCCGGAGGCAGATGCCGGGCGACCCC
>JAHFOZ010000258.1:0-5764 GCA_023261405.1 Planctomycetota bacterium | reverse complement strand
CCATCGCCGCCGTGGTGGAGCGAAAGATCCAGCCGGCCCTGCCCGAGATCCGGAAGCTCCTGGTTGACGCGGACCTCAACGTGCGCTCGTCCGCCGCGTGGGCCCTCCTTCAGCTTCAGGGCGCGGAGGCCCTGCCGGAACTGATCCCCCTGCTCACCGACGGCGACCGAAACATGCGGCTGGCAGTCCGGAATGCCCTGATTCCGTACCATTCCCAGGTGGACCCCGGCCTCATCGTAAAGCTCCTCCGGCATGATAACCCGGAAGTTCGTGGGGAGGCGGCGGATGTCCTGATGCTCCTGGAACACACGGCGGCGGTGCCCCACCTCCTCCCCCTGCTCAAGGACAAGGACATCACGGCCCGCACACCGGCGCTCCATGCGCTGATCCACTTCAGGTCGCCGGAGGTGGCCCCCTTCCTGCCCGCACTCCTGAAGCACCCGGGGCCCCAGGGTCGGGTCTATGTTCTGAACGCCATGGCCGACCTCAAGCTCCCCGAACTCATTCCCGCGATGGCGGGGGCGCTGGCCGATCCTTCCCCCTTCGTCGCCCTGACGGCCGTGCAGGGGCTCGCGCGGGTGGGCGCGCGCGACCGCGCCCCGGAGATCGCAAAGCTCCTCGACTCACCCGACAGCAACGTGCGGTTCCACGCCGTGAAGGCCCTGGCCTCCTTGGACGCCCGTGACCAGGCGCCCGCCCTGCTCAGGCGGCTGAACGACGAGGACGTGCAGGTGACCTGGGAGGCCGTTCAGGCGCTCGTCGTGCTCAAGGTCCCCGGTGCGGCGGGACCGATCCGGAAGCTGCTCGAGGCCCCGCACGCGAGGACGCGGGAGCTGGCCAAGGAGGCGCTGGAGAAGCTCTCCGGCCCCGACCAGTAGGCGTGAAGGGCCGCATGATTCCTCAGTCGTTTCCCAGGGACACGGCGGCGACCGCGATCCCCTGGTCCGTCGTGACGAGTTGGACGGGGACTTTCTCTTTCCTTCTCCGCGATCCGTGCGCCGGCAGCCCGCCGCTGCGGGGGCTCGCCTTCTCCCTCCCCCTCGCTTCGCCCCCTCTTGTTTCGCCTTCACGAACGGAAACCCGGCCTTCGCCGCGAGCGTCAAAGGGTCATGGAAAGACTCAGCCGGCGTGACTTCATCGCGGCCTCCGCCGGCACCCTCGCGTCGATTCCAGCGCTCGCGCAGGGCAACCCGGACCTTGTGGTCCATGAGTGGGGAGTGGTCTCCGTCGCCTACGGCAGCACGGTCTGGGGCAACGCGCGGTCCGCCGGCGCGAAGGCGATGAAGGGCGCGGAGGTCGCGCCGGACCTCCCGCCGTTCGTCTCGAAGTGGGAGGAGAACGTCAAGGAGCAGATCCAGGACTGGCGGATGCAGCCTGTCGACAAGCCCGTGGTGTACTTCTACGCGAACCGGTCGATGGACGTCTCCTTCAAGGTGTCGATCCCCGGGGGGCGTCCCAAGGCCTGGTGGCCCCCGACCGCGGATTGGGGCCCGGGGTTCCAGGGCCGCTATCGGAAGGGCATCCAGCGCGACGACCCCGAGGAGACGAAGCTCGAGAACATCAAGCCGGGAAATGGATTCATCTCCTGGAAGAAGCTCACGCTGGATCCCGGGATCGCCCGGTTCCCGAAGGCCGAAGGCTGGTGGCCCGTCGCGCGCAAGGTCGACGCGACGCCTTTCCGCTTCGCCGATCCGCCGACCCCGATGAAGTTCGGCCTGCGACGCAAGCCGCTTCCGGAGGACTTCCCCCGCGCGGAGAAGTTCCTCTTCTACGACGCGCTGACGCCATTCGAACCGGGCCTCGAGGTGAATTTCAGGAAGGGCGCCGTGGACGTGAAGAACCGCGGGCGCGGCGCGCTGAGCCACGTCATCGCGATCCAGGTCCGCAACGGCCGCTGCTCGTCGGGCCTCGCGACGGACCTGGCGCCGGACGCCACGGCGACCCTCGCGCCGGCGGAGGGCCCGCCCGCGCTCGCCGGGGCCCTCGTCGAGGCCGGACTCTTCAGGAAGGAGGCGGACGCCGTCGCCGAGATCTGGAGCGACGAGTTCCTCAAGGTCGAGGGTGCGCGCGTCCTGGCGCTCATGCCACGCAGCGTCTACGACACGCTGATGCCGATCGAGGTCGCGCCGGCGCCGAAGGAGATCGTCCGCGTGCTGATCGCGCACCTCGAGTGCCTCGACGCGGAGGCCCAGGCGGAAGTGGCGCTGTGGATCGGAAAGCTGGACTCCGATTCGGTCAAGGAGCGCGCCGCCGCGGGCGCAAGCCTGAAGCGGACGCTCCCGATGTCCGAGGCGCTGATCCGGCAGGCCGCCGAACGGGCGACGGACGCGGAGGTCAAGGCACGCCTGCTGGACCTCCTCAAGGGGTAAACGCGCCGCCGGCGTTCCCCTCGTACATATCGGCTTTCCGCAAGATCGCGGATTGAGTCCGCCCGCGCATCATCGTAGAATCTGCACGTTCACCGGAGGTGCTCGATGGCCCTGATTCTCGCCGTCCTCCTGGCCGCGTCACCCGCCGACGACGCGCCCTTCACCGCGGCCCCCAAGTACACCGCCAAGGTCACGTTCCCGCTCGGAGTCCTGTGGGTCAAGGGGGACAAGTACAAGCTCGAATTCACGGCGGGGCCGAAGGGGATGATCCTGGACGACGGCCGGAGCATCATCACCACCAACGACCGGGCCAGGACGATCACCCGGGAGCCCAGCGGACTGACGGCCCTGTCCGGGAAGTGGGCCGAGGCGACGGAGGACGAGCGCCTGAAGGTCCGGGCCGCCCTGGCCGGCTACGCGTATAATCCGATCCTCCGGGAGTGGCACGAGATCGACGGAAAGAAGTTCGCGAAGTCGGACGGCGGGAAGATCGCCGGCCGCGAAACCGAGCTCATCGAGGCGCAGGGCATGAAGCTCTGGAGGATGAAAGGGACCCACGTGGTGCTGAAGGCCGAAGTCCCCGGGGTCCGGTACGAGGCCGGGAAGATCGAGGAGGGGATTGACATCGCGGACGACGTCTTCAAGGCCCCCGCGGGCTACACCGAGAAGAAGTCCGAATCCGAGATCAGCGATGTGCAGTCCGCCGAGGCTCTCTGGAAAAGGCTGGTCCGCTGAGGCGTTCGTCTTCGACGAAACGATTACTTGCCGTTGCGGCCGTGCCCGTTCGAGCCGGTCCGCAGCGATCGGGCGATTGCCCGCAACATCACCGAGTGCTCCTTGAGCGTCCTTCGGATGTCCTTGGCGACCTGCACGGCGATCAGCACCGTGCGGTTGAAGCGCTTGCGGTCCTCATCCCATCGCTCTGCGAGGATCTCGAGCCTTTCGTCCGAACGGCGCGCGATCGCTTCCATGCGGTCGTCCGACCGGCGAACGACCTCCTCGAACCGCAGGTCCGCCCGGCGTCGGTCGTCGCGCATCTCCTCGAGAATCAGTCGGATCCCCGCCATGATGTCGCGGGCGTCGGGCTGATTCGAGGAGGCCATGGACCGGATTCTACTCCTTTCCTGACCGATATCCAGCGGCCGGTTCCTGGAATCGCCCCCTACTTCTCGGCGTCGATGCGCAGGAGTTGCGTGTCGGTGCGGAGGAGGAGCGCGCCTTCGAGGGGGACGGGCGAGGCGAGCGTGCGGCCCTTGACCGTGTTCTGCGCGAGCTTCTCGAACTTCAGGTCCGCCTTGATGACGGTCGTGACCCCGTCCTCGTCCTGGAAGTAGATGCGACCCGCGGCGTGGAAGGGCGAGGCCGAGTGGTTGCCCCCGATGCGCTCCTGCCAGTGCTGCTTCCCCGTCTTCGCGTCGAGGCAGGTGGCGATGCCGCGGTCGTCCACGATGTAGAGCTCGTCCCCCACCAGGAGCGGCGAGGGGCTGTGCGGGGCGTTCCGGTCCAGCCGCCACGCCACGTGCGTGTCGGTCACGTCACCCTTGCCGTCCACCCGGATCGCATAGAACACGGGCTTGTCGTAGCCGCTGCTCAGGAAGACGAGGCCGTGCCCGAAGACCGGCCGCGGGATCACCGAGTAGCCTCCCGGGTAGCGGCACCACCACAGGATCCTGCCGGTCGCAGGATCATGCGCCGTCACGGCCTCCGCCCCCGCGCTCAGCACCTGGCGCGCCGCACCGACCTCGACGAGCAGCGGCGTCGAGAAGGCGAACTTCTTCGGGCCCGCATTCGCCGGACGCGGCACTTTCCAGCGCAGCGCCCCCGTCTTCCGGTCGAGCGCGATGACGTTCTGCGTATCGCTCCCGTCGGCGCTGTAGATGAGGAGCTCGCCGATCAGGGCCGGCGAGCCGCCCGGCCCGTGGACCGGATCGTAAGGCAGCTTCTGCTTCCAGAGTACCTTTCCGTCGTCGGAGAGGCACGCCGTCCCGTGGGGGCCGAAGTGCACGTAGACGCGGTTCCCGTCGAGGATGGGCGTGGGCGACGCGTGGCTGTTCTTCTTGTGCACCTTCCCCGGGGCCTCGAGCTTGAAGACCTCGACGTCGCGGAGCGGCTTTCCGGTCTTCAGGTCCAGGCAGACGGCGTGCAGCGAGCGGCCCTCGGCCGTCGCGGTGGTGAGCCAGAGGCGTTCCCCCGAAACCACGGGCGAAGACCATCCCAGCCCTTCGATGGGGGTCTTCCACGCGATTCCGGGGCCTGTGTCGCTCCACTTCAGGGGGAGTTTCTCGACCTTCGAGTGGCCCTGGCCGTCGGGTCCGCGAAACTGGGTCCAGTCCTGGGCAGCGGCGGGACCTGAGAGGCAGAGGAGCGCGGCGAGGGCGGGCAGTTTCATCGGCGCCGGTTACTGCTTCTCCCCCAGCGTGACCTTGAGCGTCTGCTCCTTCGCCTTGCGGAGGATGGTGAACGTGGCTTCCTGGCCCGGCTTGGCGGACTTCATGTAATCGGCCAGCGTGCTTTCGCCCTTGACGACCTTGCCGTCGATCTTGACCAGGATGTCGTTCTTCTTGAGACCGGCCTTCTCCGCGGGACCGCCGGCCACCACGTCGGCCAGCAGGAGCCCGCCCTCGAGGTCGAACTGGGAGCGCATCTCCTCGGCCAGTTCCTCGGGTTGCAGGCCCAGCCAGGCGCGGGGGCCGGAGGGGGCCGGGACGTCCTTCTTCGGAGCCGGCTTCTTCTCCTCCTTCTTCGGGGCCTCCTCCTTGGGCTGGTGGCCGAAGAAGCGCTCCAGGTCCATGCCCTTCAGGAGTTCCTTGAGGTCGGGCAGCTTGGGGTTCCCATCCTCGTCCTTGGGCATGAACTGCTCCAGAAGTTCCTTGAACTGCTCCTTGTCGAGCCCGAACTGCTCCGGGTCGAACTTGTCGAGAAGGCCCTTGAGCTGCCCCAGCACGTCATCTTCCGGACCTGGCTCGGCCTTCTTGCCGGGCTTGGAGCCCTCGGCCTTCGGGGCCGGGGCCGGCTCCTTCTTGTCCATGAACTTCTTGATGCGCTCGCGCAGGTCGCCGCCTGCCTTGGGGTCGTCCTTCGGGGCGGGCGCGGGGTCCTGCGCGTCGTCGGGATGGCGCCCCAGGGTCACGCTTGTATTCTGCTTCTTTCCGTCCCGGAGATAGTCGATCTTAAGCTTCCCGCCGGCGCCGGCGGCCTGCACGAGGGCGGGGACCTCCGTCGGGGACTCCAGGGGATGGCCGTCCACGGCCGTGATGACGTCGTCCACCTGAAGGCCCGCCTTCGCCGCCGGGCCATCCGGCACGATCTTCATGATCTTCACGCCGCCCTTGACGCCGAGGTCCTTCTTCTCATCCTCGGAGAGCGCGTCGGCCCCGATGCCCAGAAATCCGCGG
>JAHFOZ010000257.1 GCA_023261405.1 Planctomycetota bacterium | reverse complement strand
AGGGTCTCGGCGATCTCGTTGATCCCCAGGTCCTCCAGGTATTTCAGCGTCACGCAGGCCTGGTACTCGGGGGGAAGTTCGCGGATGGCCTGGTGGAGGCGGGCGCTCCGGTCGGAGGGACCGGCGTCGCGGACCGCCACCTCGGGGAGCTCGGAGGTGGGGCGCCGCTTCTCCTTCCAGTTCAGCACGCAGTTGGTGGCGAGTCGGCGGAACCAGGGGAGGAAGGGCTGCGCGGGGTCGTACTGGGGGAAGTTCCGGAAGAGGCGGAGGAAGACCTCCTGGGTGGCGTCCTCGGCGTCGCTGGCATTCCAGGTGAGCCGCCAGGCGATGTTGTAGACGAGCTTCTGGACGGCCTCGAGGACGGAGCGGAAGGCCTCCCGGTCGCCCGCGTGCGCGCGGAGCAGAATCTCCCGGGGGATGTCGGGGGTCATGTCGACGACCTAGGAAATACCGAGCTTGACGTCACCCGGCTTCAGTATACCCCGCTCGGTGATGATGCCCGCGATGTACCGCGCGGGCGTGACGTCGAAGGCTGGGTTCCAGGCGGGGAAGCGGGACGAGAGCTCGGCGGGGTCGCGCTCCTCGATGGGGATCGCGGAGCCGTCGCGGGCATCGAGGTCGATCGTGGAACCCGGGGCGGCGATGTAGAAGGGGATCCCCAAGGCGCGGCAGTTCACGGCGAGGGAGAGGGTGCCGATCTTGTTGGCGGAGTCGCCGTTGCGGGCGATGCGGTCGGCCCCGGCGATGGCGGCCTGGATCTTCTTCTCGCGAAGCGCGGCGGCGCAGGCGCCGTCGGCGACGAGGGTGGCTCGAAGGCCGCACTTCTCGGCCTCCCACATGGTGAGGCGGGCGCCCTGACCGAGGGGGCGGGTCTCGAGGGCGTAGACCTCGGCGCGAGCGCGGAGGAGGATGCCGAAGGCCGTGCCGATGCCGCCCGTGGCGAGGGCGCCGGTGTTGCAGATCGTCATGACGCGCTTCCCGCGGAGCAGCGGGGCGCCGTGCCGGGCGATCGCCTCGCACATCGAGGCGTCCTCCGCATGGATGCGGCGGGCCTCGGCGAGGAAATCGCGGGACTTCAGGGTCCGCTCGACCGCCCAGCGGAGGTTGACGGCGGTGGGGCGGGAGGAGATGAGCTTCCGGGCGGCGGCGGCGGGGTCCTTCTTCTCCAGGGCCAGCGCGTAGGCCCCGGTGACGCCCAGGAGCGGCGCGCCGCGGACGGCGAGGGTCTGGATGGCCCGGACGACCTGGTCCACCGTGCGGCAGGACAGATAGCGCTCGCGGAGCGGGAGGAGCCGCTGGTCGAGGATGTCCAGCCGGCCGTCCCTCCAGAGCACCGGCCGGATGGGCACGGCGCGCCTACTTCTTGATCGTGCCGGAGTGCTTGAGGAGGCGCTCGAGGGACTCCGTGGGAAGGGCGCCCTTGGAGACCCAGTGGTTGTAGCGCTCGAGGTCCATCTTGATCTTGGACTCGGGTTTCTTCTCCTCGGGGTGGTAGGTGCCGAGGTTCTCGAGGTAGCGGCCGTCGCGGCGGGTGCGGGAATCGAAGACCGCGATGCGCCAGGCGGGGAGGTTCTTGCGGCCCGTGCGGGTCAGCCGGATGCGAACGCTCATAGGGCGGAAACTATAGCAGGGGCCCGGGGCCCGCGCAACTACTTTCGAGGTTTTAACGCTTCAGCGGCGCTGAAACGTTGACACGGAAGCGTCAGCGTCGGCGCCCCGGGGGAGGGGGGCCGCCGGGGCCTCCCATGCCGGGGGGGAACTTCCCCTTCTTCATCATCCGGATCATCTTGCGGGCCTCGTCGAACTGTTTGATGAGCGAGTTCACCTCCTGGACGGGGCGACCGCAGCCCTTGGCGATGCGCTGGCGGCGGCCGGCGTTGAGGATCTCGGGGTACTCGCGCTCCTGGGGCGTCATGGACTGCATGATCGCCTCGGCGTACTTGATCTCGTCCTCGTCCACGTCGCCGACCATCTGGCCGAGCTGCCCGGGGAGCATCTCCAGGATCTTCTTGAAGGGCCCCATCTTCTTCATCTGCTGGAGCTGCTTGAGGAAGTCGTCGAGCGAGAGATCGTCATTGCGGATCTTCTCCTGGAGCTTGCGGGCCTGGTCCTGGTCCATGACCTCCTGGGCCTTCTCCACGAGGGAGACCACGTCGCCCATGCCGAGGATGCGCCCGGCCATGCGCTCGGGGTGGAACTCCTCCAGGTTCTCGATTTTCTCGCCCACGCCGACGAACTTGATCGGCTTGCCGGTGATCGCCTTCACCGAGAGGGCGGAGCCTCCGCGGGCGTCGCCGTCAAGCTTGGTCATGATGACGCCGTCGAGAGCGAGGAGCTTGTTGAATTCATCGGCGGACTTCACGGCGTCCTGGCCGGTCATGGCGTCCACGACGAGGTAGACGTGGTGGGGCTTGACCTTGTCGCGGATCTCCTTGAGCTCGTCCATCATCTCGCGATCGACGTGGAGGCGACCCTGGGTGTCGAGGACGACGACGTCGCAACCCTGTTCCTTCGCCTTGGCGATGCCGCGCTCGCAGATCTTCACGGGCCGGCCGCCCGTCTCGAAGTAGACGGGCAGGTCGTTGGCGGCGCCCAGCGTCTTGAGCTGCTCGATGGCGGCGGGGCGGATCAGGTCGGCGGCGACGAGCATGGGCTTGCGGCCGCGCTTCTGGAGGTACTTGCCGAGCTTCGCGGTGGTGGTGGTCTTGCCGGAGCCCTGGAGGCCGGCCATCATGAGGACGGCCGGGTTGCCGCCCTGCGCCGGGGGGATGGCGTGGTCGACGGGCCCCATGAGGGCTTCGAGCTCCTTCTGAATGATGAAGATGAACTGCTGATCCGGCCGGACGCTCTTGAGAACTTCCTGGCCCACGGCCTTGGCCTTGACCTTGTCGACGAAGTCCTTGACGACCTTGTAGTTGACGTCGGCGGCCAGGAGCGCCTTGCGGACCTCCTGGAGGCCCTCGTCTATATTGGCTTCGGTGAGCCTGCCGCGGCCGGAGAGTTTTCGGAAGACGCCGCCGAGGGCCTCGGTGAGGGATTCGAACATGGGCGCGCATTCTACCTTGGGGGCGGATTCCCCGCAACATCGCGGGGGGAACGGCGTTAAAACGTCCGTGGATCGGTGAGGATCCAGGGAAAGGTTTTGAAAGGAAGAAGCGTATGAAGCTGGGCAGGATGGCGCTGGCGGCGGTCGTGGGGCTCGCGATGACGGCCGGGGCCTGGGCGCAGGAGCCGCCGAAGCAGGACGGGAAGAAGAAGGGCGGGGCCGGGCCGTTGGGCCTTCCGGCCGCGGCGGACCTGAAGGACAAGTGCGGGTTCGACGACGAGCAGGTGAAGAAGGCGGACGAGGTCTACGCCTCGTTCAAGGACAAGGCGGCCGAGGCGTCGAAGAAGGTGGTCGACGCCGGCCAGGACAAGGACAAGAAGAAGACCGCGACTGGCGAGGTGAAGACGCTCAAGGGCGAGATCGTGGCCAAGCTGAAGGAAGTCTGCAAGGACGACGAGCAGAAGAAGAAGCTCGACGAGGCCACGGGGCCGCCCAAGAAGAAGGTCTAGGCGCAGGCCGAAAGATCCGATCGGAGGGCGCGGCGGGGACGACCCGTCGCGCCCTTCGCTGTTTTAAACGGCTTCCCGGAGGGGGGAGGACCGGCTCTCGGGCTTGAGGTCGACGCGGCGGATCCGGGCGCCCAGGGCCTCGAGGCGCTGCTCGATCTGGTCGTAGCCGCGGTCGAGGTGGTAGACCCGCTGCAGCAAGGTCTCGCCGCGGGCGGCGAGGGCGGCCACGAGGAGGCCGGCGGCGGCGCGCAGGTCGCTGGCCATGACGGGGGCGCCGGAAAGCTCCTTGGTGCCGATGACGATCGCGCTGGGGCCCTCGCGGCGGATGTTGGCGCCCATGCGGCCGAACTCGGGGACGTGGTGGAAACGCTCGGGGTAGATGCGCTCGGTGATGATGGAGATGCCCTCGCCGCGGGTCATGAGGGCCATGAACTGGGCCTGCATGTCGGTGGGGAAGCCGGGGTAGGGGAGCGTGGCGACGCTCACGGGGCGGAACATCCCGTTGCCGATCACGCGGATCCAGTCGGGGCCGGTCTCGATGTGCGCGCCGGCCTGCTTCAGGCATTCAGTGACGCACATGAGGTGGCCGGGATCGACGCGTTCGATGGAGACGTCGCCGCCGGTGATGGCGGCGGCGGCCATGAAGGTGCCGGCCTCGATGCGGTCGGGGATGATGTCGAACGTGCAGCCGCGGAGCTTGCGGACGCCGTGGACGGTGAGGCGGGGACTGCCGATGCCGTCGATGCGGGCGCCCATGCGGACGAGGAGACGGGCGACCTCCTGGACCTCGGGCTCGCAGGCGGCGCACTCGATGACGGTGGTGCCGGGGGCGAGGACGGCGGCCATGAGGACGTTCTCGGTTCCGGTGACCGTGGAGCCGAAGGGGCCGCCCAGGTACATGGAGTTCCCGGCGAGGCGGCGGGCCGAGGCAATGACGTAGCCGCGTTCGACGGCGACGGAGGCGCCGAGGGCGGCGAGGCCCTTCAGGTGGAGGTCGATGGGGCGGTCGCCGATGGAGCATCCGCCGGGCATGGAGACCTCGGCCTGGCGGCGCTTGCCGACGAGGGGCCCAAGGACGCAGACGGAGGCGCGCATCTTCGAGACGAGTTCGTAGGGGGCGCGGCAGTTCTTCTCGCTGACGACCTGGAGGGTCATCTCGTGGCCGCGGCGGTCCACGCGGACGCCGAGCTGCTGGAGCACGAGGACCATGCTCTTGATGTCCGCCAGGTTGGGGACCCGGCGGAGGACGAGCTTGCCTTCATCCATGAGGAGTGCGGCGGCCATCATGGGGAGTGCGGCGTTTTTGGCGCCGCGGACCTCGACGGAGCCGCGGAGCGGGCGTCCGCCCTCGATCAGGAATGCATCCATGGAACCCCTCTCTCTCGTTGGTCGGACAAATTATAAACTATAAACTATAAAAGTCAATGCCATAAAGCGGCGAGACTGTCTTGTCCCGGGGGGGGCGAGGGGGGCCCTGTCACGGAGAGCCTTTCATGTCACAAAAGAGACTGGGGCTTTTGTGACGGTCAGGGGCGGGTCAGGCGGGCTTTCTGGTCGATGGCCAGCTTGCGAAGGGGCTCGGCGTCGGAGAGTTCCAGGGCCTTGTCGTACCAGGAGGCCGCTTCCTTGGAATCCCCCAGGCGGCGCTGGAGCTCGCCGGCGAGGTAGGCCATCTCGCCCAGGGTGCGCTTGTCCGCGGCCGCGCGGCCGACCTCGGCGGCGTACTGCTCGAGGGCCTTCTTCTGGTACCCCTTCTCCAGATCGATGGAGGCGCGCATCCGGGACACCGCATCGTCCACCACCGAATTCTCGCCCTTCATCGCGTCGAGTTCGGCCAGCCAGCGCGTGGTCTCCGCGTGCTCGCCGTGCTTCCGCCAGGTGTAGGCCGCCAGGTAGCGGGCCAGGATCCGGTTGACGCCGAAGACCTTCTTGTCCTGGATGTCCTTCTCGAGCTTCTGGACGAGCTGGAGCTCGTACTCGGTGCGGTCCCGGGTAGTCTTGCCGTCCTTCTCTTTGGGCATGTCGAGGGGGAGGCGGTTGAAGCCGTAGTTCGTCCGGAGGGTCTCCCACTCGTCGAATTCCAGGTTGATGGCGCCCTGCTGGCGGCAGCTCCAGGAGGCGTGGAGCCACGCCTTGCCGGCGTCGGCGGCGGTGAGCCCCCGGAGTCGGGCGGCCTGGGCCATGAGGTCGTACTTGACATGCCCCGGGATCTCGGGCTGCCGGGCGGACTTCTTGATCGGGAGGGCGGGCTTCAAGCCGTCGCGGAGGATCCGCTTCTCCTCGTCGGCGAGCTTGAGGTCGAAGTCCTTCTTCACCCCCGAGTAGCCGCAGGCGGGACAGACCCAGACATAGTACTCGAGGGGCGTGGTCTTGTAGGCGTGGCGGCAGAAGTCGGCATCGCGCCCGCCCCACGGGTTGGTCGCCGTGACCTCGAGCGCCTGGAACTTGTGGCCGTCTACCGGGCAGACGACGTCAATGCTCTTCTTCTCGTCGCCGGCGCAGAGCGCCAGCAGGAGGGTCGCGAGGACGTTCATTCCGCCTCCACCACGCGGTCGAACCCGTCCAGGTCCTTCGATATCCTGACGTCCCGGAACCCGGATTGTAAAGCAAGCTCGCGGAGCGGGATGCACTGGTGGGGGGCGCATTCGAGGAAGAAGAGGGGCGCCCGGGCGCGGGCGCCGACGACGATGCGGCGGAGGACGGCCAGCCCGTCCGCGCCCCCATCCAGGGCCAGTCGGGGCTCGTGGAGGACCTCGGGGGAAAGGGTGTCGAACTCGGCGGAGGCGACGTAGGGCGGGTTGGAGATCACGGCGTCGAAGGTCCCGTCGGCCCAGAGGTCGGCTTCCACGAAGGTGATACGGTCCGCGACGCCCTGGCGTTCCGCGTTGAGGCGCGCGAGGCGAAGGGCGTCGGTGGAGAGGTCGGTGGCCGTGCCGGTGGCGCCGGCGCGCGCGAGGGCCACGGCGACGGCCCCCGAGCCGGTGCCGATCTCGAGGAAGCGGCGGCCCGGACCCAGGCGCGGGAGGGCGCGCTCCACGAGGCTCTCGGTGCTGGGGCGGGGGATGAGCACGGAGGGGGACACCGCGAGCTCGAGGCCCATGAACTCCTCGGTCCCCACGATGTAGGCGGCGGGCTCGCGCCCCTCGCCGCGGCGGGCCACGTAGCGACGGAACCTCGCCTCGGCGGCCGGGTCGAACTCGGGGGCCGGGGCCCCCAGGGCCTTCGAGAGGGGGAGGCCCGCGGCGGCGGCCGCGAGGAGCTTCACGTCCTGCTCCGGCCTCTCGATCCCGCAGGAGCGCAGGTACCGGGCGGCCTCTTCAAGCTGGCTCATAGGATAAAGTAAAGACTTTACTTCATCAGGGGAGGGCGCTTTCGGTCCAGATCATATGATAAAGTAAACGGTTTACTTTATCTGTCTATTCATTGTTTGGAGAGGTCGTCGAGCCTCTTGCGGCGCTCCTCCTCCAGGAGCTTGGCGACCATCTCGTCGATCTCGCCGAGCTTGAGGAAGGATTCGAGCTGGTGGACGGAGAAGCCGATGCGGTGGTCGGTGATGCGGTTGTCGTGGAAATTGTAGGTGCGGATCTTCTCGCTGCGGTCGCCCGTGCCCACCTGGGTGCGGCGGAGGTCGCGGCGCTCCTTCGCCTTCAGCTCCTCGTAGTGCTCGTACAGCTTCGCCCGGAGCCAGCGCCAGGCCAGCTCCCGGTTGCGGATCTGCGACCGCTGGTCCTGGCACTGCACCACGATGCCCGTCGGGGCGTGGGTGAGGCGCACGGCGCTCTGGGTCTTGTTTACGTGCTGGCCCCCCGGCCCGCCGGCGGAGTACGTGTCGATCCGCACGTCCGAGGGGTTCACCTCCACCTCCACCTCCTCCGCCTGGGGCAGGACCGCCACCGTCGCGATGGAGGTGTGGATGCGCCCGCTCGCCTCGGTCTTCGGGACCCGCTGGACGCGGTGGGCGCCCGTCTCGTAGCGGAGATGGCGGTAGACGTCGTCGCCGTCGATCGAAAGAGTGCCGTATTTGAGGCCGGCCAGATCGGTGTACACGACGTCTATCAGCTGCACGTCCCAGCCGCGGCGCTGGGC
>JAHFOZ010000256.1 GCA_023261405.1 Planctomycetota bacterium | reverse complement strand
ACGAGCAGATTGGCACCGCT
Source organism: Planctomycetota bacterium (assembly GCA_023261405.1). Classification (GTDB taxonomy): domain Bacteria; phylum Planctomycetota; class MHYJ01; order MHYJ01; family JACPRB01; genus JACQFK01. Next base: position 7,626 of record JAHFOZ010000256.1, on the reverse strand, counting down.
GCCGAGGAACCGGAGGGGCACCCCGCCCTCCCGGGCGGCACGTAGGACGCGGGCGAGCTGCTCCGGGTCGGAGGGCTCGACGAAAAACTCGGCGGGGCCGCCGACCTTCATGGTGGTGCAGGGGGCGAGGGAGACCTCGCGGCGATACGGGACGCGCTCCTCGCGAAGGAAGGTCTCGAAGGACTGAACGGCAAGCACGGCATCCCCTCTCTCTCGCCGGTCCCCGCCGGGATCCCGGCCGCCCCCATATCATAACATCTAATTTATAAAAGTCAAATTTTTGGATCCGACGGTCGGTGGATCCGCTTTGGATCCCCGGGTTGCCCCACGCACGGTCCCCCCCGGGAATCTGGATCGTCGGCGCCACGATGGGTGCCCCAGGGTGTCCGCCTTCGGATCGCCCCGGAGTATCGAGGGGAGCTCACGTCAGGATTCCCGGAACCCGTCCATGGCCCCCCGCAGAAACGGCCGCATAGATTATGCTGCTCATCGGCGGACCGGGAGGGTAAACTTGATCAGGGTCCGGCGGTTCGATTCCATGGATCACCCGCGTGCGGGCGACCCGTGAAATCCAAGCGGGCTGCAGCGCAGGGGGGCAAACCCGCGAATCGAGCGTGTCGAGCCACAAGTGTGGAAATGGGTCTCCAACGCAGGGGGCCTCCGAGGGGTCGCGATGGACGACGGGATGAACCGGGGCGAGGCTCCGTCCGGCGGGCAGCTCTTCCTCCGGATCCTCATGGACACCCTCCCGGATTTCATCTACTTCAAGGACCGCGACAGCCGCTTCACCGGGATCAACCGGGCGCTGGCCGGCCTGCTGGGGCTCTCCGACCCCGCTCAGGCCATGGGCAAGACCGACCAGGACTTCTTCCCCCCCGACTTCGCGCAGCGAGCGTTCAAAGCCGAGCAGGAGATCATCCGGACCGGCCAGCCCCTCGTGGACGTTGAAGAGAAAGGGCTGCTCCCCGACGGGACACTCCTGTGGATCTCCACCACCAAGATGCCCCTCCGCGACGACTCGGGCGCGGTCGTGGGGACTTTCGGCCTCTCGCGCGACATCTCCGCCCACAAGCGCGACGAGGAGCGCCTCCGGGATTCCGAGGCCCTCTACCACTCGCTCGTGGAAAACCTGCCCCAGAACATCTTCCGTAAGGACCTCGACGGGCGCTTCACCTTCGGCAACCAGCGCTTCTGCACCACCCTCGGCAAGCCCCTGCTCTCCATCCTGGGCAAGACCGATGCCGACTTCTTCCCCCCCGAACTCGCCCTGAAGTACCAGGAAGACGACCGCCGCATCATCAAGACCGGCCAGATCTTCGAGGCCTCCGAGGAGCACCAGGCCCCCGGCAAGGAGCGCAGCTACGTGCGGGTCGTCAAGTCGCCCATCTACGACTCCAGGGGATACATCGTGGGCGTGCAGGGCATGTTCTGGGACGTCACCGACCTCATGCGAGCCCAGACCGCGCTCCAGAAAAGCGAGGAGCGGTACGCCCTGGCCATCGCCGGCGCCCATGACGGCATCTGGGACTGGGACCTCGTCTCCAACCAGATCCACTACTCCGCCCGGTGGAAGGAGATGCTGGGCTTCCAGGGGAAGGAGATCGACACCAGCCCCGACGAATGGATGCGCCGCATCCACCCGGAGGACGTCTCCGCGGTCCGCTCCGCCATCGCAACCCACCTCGCCGGGCGGAGCGCGCACCTCGAGAGCGAGCACCGCATGCGCCACAAGGACCGCGGCTACCGCTGGATGCTCGTCCGAGGCGTGGCCGTCCGCGACGCCTCCGGCAAGGTCACCCGCATGGCCGGCTCTCAGGCCGACATCACCGACCGCAAGCGCGCGGAGGAGGAGCTGACCCACCAGGCCTTCTACGACGGCCTCACGGACCTCCCCAACCGCCTCCTCTTCGTGGACCGGCTCACGCAGACGATCCGCCGGGCCAAGCGCAAGACGAACGCCCTCTTCGCGGTCCTTTTCCTTGACCTGGACCGCTTCAAGGACGTGAACGACAGCCTCGGCCACTCCTCGGGCGACCTTCTCCTCACGGCGACCGCGCGCCGGCTCGAAGCCTGCGTGCGCCCGGGCGATACCGTGGCCCGCATGGGCGGCGACGAGTTCGCGATCCTCCTGGAGGACATGCGCGACCCCGACGACGCCGTGCAGGTGGCGGAGCGGATCCTGAAGGACCTCAAGCAGCCGCTCACCCTCGAAGGCCGGGAGGTCTTCAGCTCCGCCAGCATCGGCATCGCGCCCGGCGTGGCCCACGAGCGGCCCGAGGACCTCCTCCGGGACGCGGACACCGCGATGTACCGCGCCAAGGAGCGCGGCAAGGCCTGCTACGAAGTCTTCGACCAGGCCATGCACTCGCGGGCCGTCTCGCGCCTCAACCTCGAGACCGACCTCCGCCACGCCCTCGAGCGCGGCGAGTTCCGCGTCTTGTACCAGCCGATCGTCACGCTCGAGGACGACCGCATCGCCGGGTTCGAGGCCCTCGTCCGCTGGCAGCACCCCGAGCGCGGTCTCGTGTCGCCGGCCGACTTCATCCCTCTGGAGGAGGAGACGGGCCTCATCCTCCCGATGGACCTCTGGGTCCTCCGGGAGGCGTGCGCGCAGACCCGCCGCTGGCAGGCCCTCTTTCCCGGCACCCCTCCCCTGTCGATCAACGTCAACCTCTCGGGCAAGCACTTCGCGCAGCCCGGGATCGTCACCCGGATCTCGGAGACCCTGCGCGAGACCGGCCTGGACGGTCATTGCCTGCGCCTCGAGATCACGGAGAGCGTGATCATGGAGGAGAGCGCCTCCCTCACCCAGGTGCTCGCGGACCTGAAGGCCCTCAAACTCAAGCTATACCTGGATGATTTCGGGACGGGCTACTCGTCGCTGGGCTACCTTCACCGCTTCCCGATCGACACGCTCAAGATCCACCATTCGTTCGTCGGCCAGCTCGGGAAGGAGTCGGACCAGGCGCAGCTCGTGAAGACGATCACCACCCTCGCAGAGAATATGGGCATGGGGGTGGTGGCGGAAGGGGTGGAGACGGAGGACCAGTACCGCCGCCTGCGCGAGCTCCGCTGCGGTCGCGTGCAGGGCTTCCTCTTCTCGCGCCCCGTCGACGCCACGGCCGCCGAGGCGCTTCTCGCGGCCCCGCCGCACTGGGGCGAGGCGAGGGGCCGCTCCGCCGGCGCCGCCCGCGCCTGACGCCCCCGCCAAGATTCACATCTTCCGGCCGGAGTCCTGCGCCGCCTAGCTCCTGGATTCGCGAGGGCCGCCCGCCGCCCGCCGGCGGCGGCAAAGCCGGATCAACCCGAGCGGAAGCAGGAATTCGAGCCCGACGGCGCCGCAGTATCCGACCCTGGCGGCGTTGGACGTGAGTGCCACGATGTCGACGATGTTCAGGGTCACCCCGATCGTCTGCGGCGAATTCGTGGAGTTCCCGGTCACCGTGATCATGCCGGTGTAGGTTCCCGCCGGGAGACCCGTCAGGTCGACCGCGACGCCGAATGCCGCCGTGAAGCCGTTGCCGATGATCGACCCCAGAGGAGCCCCAGGGACAAGGCTGAGCCACGTTCCTCCCGGGGGCGTGGTCACGCTCGAGGCGGCGCTCCAATCGAGCGTCTGATCTCCAACGTTGGTCACGGTCACGGTCTGGTTCGCCGGGTTCGGGCCGCTCCAGGTCGCATTGAAGACCAGGGGCGCGCTCAGGCCGATCGACGGACTGGCGAGCACCTTGAGCGTCACGAGGATCGACTGCGGATCATTGCCCGCCAACGGATCGCTCACGTCGATCGCGCCGCTGTACGTGCCCGCGGCCAGACCCGTGATGTCCACGGCGGCGTCGAACGTCGCGTTCCCGCCGGGCACCGACCCGCTCGTCGTGCCGGAGAGGCTCAGCCAGGTGCCGCCCGCGGGCGTGCTGATGCTTGACGTGGCCGACCAATTGAGCGTCCCACCGCCCGGATTGCTCACGATCACGGCCTGGTTCCCGGGATTCGGCCCGCTGATCGGGACGTTGAAGGTCAGGCTCGGAGGGCTGAGGCCGATCGCAGGCGAGGCCGAGACGTTCAACGTCACCGTGATCGGCTGCGGGGAGTTGCTCGTCGCCGGGGCGGTCACCGTGATGGTGCCGACGTAGGTCCCCGCCGCGAGCCCCGTCACGTCCACGACGGCGTCGAACGGCGGGGCGGACAACCCCGCGGTCAGCGACCCGGTGGTCGTGCCGGAGAGGCTCAGCCAGGCGCCTGCGGGCGGCGTGCTCACGCTCGAGGTCGCGGTCCAGTTCAGCGTCAATCCGCCCGTGTTGGTGACGGTGACCTGTTGATTCGGCGGATTGATCGTCACGCCCGTGATGAAGGTCAGGCTCGACGGACTCAGGCCGATCCTCGGCTCACCGCTGAGGTTCATCGTCACGAAGACGAGTTGAGGCGCGTTCGTGGCGTTGCCGGAAGCCAGCGTAACCAGACCTGAGTAGGAGCCGGCGGCCAGGACGCCCGGGGTGGCCGTGACGGTAAGGGCCTGGCTGGTCCCCGCCGCCACGTTCCCGCTCGCGGGAGCCACGCTCAGCCACGCGGCGTTGCTGCTTGCGGTGAAGGCCAGGGGCGTGCCGCCGCCCCCCACGTTGTCGAGGGTCACCGTCGTCCCTGCCGGGATCCCTCCCGCGGGGAGGTCGAAGACGACGTTCGTGGGCGCGAGCCTGATCTTCGGGTTCGCGTTCACGTTCATCGTCACGAAGACCTGCTGGGGCGCGTTGGAGCCGCTGGTCGAGTCCACCCTGACGAGCCCCGTGTAGGTCCCCGCCGCAAGGATCCCGGGAGTCGCGGTGACCGTGAGCGGAGCGCTCTGCCCCGACGAAAGACTGCCCGAGGCCGGGGTGACGCCCAGCCAGGCTCCCCCGTTGCCCGTCGTGACGCTGGTGGCGAAGTCGAGGGGCACGGCGCTGTCCCCCACGTTCTGGAGGGTCACCGTGTCCTGCGCGGCGGCGCCGTTCTGGGGCACGTCGAACACAAGGCTCGAGGGCGTGAGCTTGATCTTGGGATCGAAGTTCACGTTCATGGTCACGCTGACCGTCCGGGGCGCGTTCGTGGCATTGGTCGAATCAACCGTGATCTGGCCCACATACGCGCCGGCGACCAGGCCGGACGGATCGACCGTCACCGTGAGAGGCGTGGTTCCGCCCGACGGGACGTTCCCGGCCGCGGGGCCGACGCTCAGCCACGGCGCGCCGGAGGCGGCGGTCCACGCCAGCGGAGTGGCGCCGTCCCCCACGTTCTGGAGGTCCACGGTCGCCGTGGCCGGGGAGCCGTTGAACGGCACGTCGATGACGAGGCTGGTCGGCGTGAGCTGGATCTTCGGGTTCGCGTTCACGTTGAACGTCACGGAGACGAGCGGCCCGGTGCCGGACCCGTCGTCGAACTGGACGGTGCCCCCATAAATGCCCGCCGCAAGGGCTCCGACGGTCGCCAGGACCTGAACATCCTCCGAGGCCCCCGCCGTCTCGCTTCCGCCGGTTCTGCTGATGCTCAGCCAGGTGCCCCCGCTCGCGACCGCGGTCCAGTTGAGCGTTCCGCCGCCCTGGTTGGCCACCGTGACGATCTGGGGAGCGGGGTCCGGGCCCCCCAGGGGAGCGTCGAAGGTCAGGAGCAAGGGCTGCACGTCGATCAACGGCAAGTCTTCGATGGTGAACGTCACCGGGATGTTGACCGGCGCGTTGGAGGCGTTCCCCGCGATGACGAGGGTGTACGTGTAGATCCCCACAGGCAGCCCTGTGGCGCTCACCGAGACCTGGAAGGCGGGGTTCACGGTCTGGCCGGGGAGTATCCCGGTCCCGGATAACGGGTTCACGCTGAGCCACACGGGAAACGGGACGGTGGTGTCGATGCTCCAGTTGAGCGGGCTTCCGCCCCCGTTCCTGATCGTCACATCCTGGAATATGGGCGCGGGATTCCCCACGGGACCGGTGAAGTCCATCGACGCGGGAAAGCCCGCGGATGCGGCCCAGCTCACGTCGAGAAAGGGAAGATCGCTGACGATCATCTGCACGGGAGTGCTCACCGGGGAGTTCGTGGCGTTTCCGCTGACCGTGACCGTGCCGGCATAGGTGCCGGCGACCAGGCCGGTGGCATCCACCGTCACCGTCAGCGGCGCGAAGGCCCCTCCGGGGAGGCTGCCGCTGGTGGGCGTCACGCCGACCAGCCACGTCCCGCCCGGAGGAACGGTGGCAAAGGCGAGGGTCCAGTTGAGGGTCTGGCCCCCCTGATTCGTGAGGGTCAGGTCCTGAGTCGGCTGGAGGCCGCTCCCGGTGGGGGCGTTGAAGGTCAGGCCCGCGGCGGGCTGCACGGCGATGAAGGGCAATCCGCGGACGTTGAGCGTCACGGGGAGGTCGACGAAGTTGGTGGCGTCGGTCTGCTCGACGAACCGGATGTTTCCGGTGTAGGTTCCCTCCGCCAGCGTCGTCATGGCGACCGAGACGGAGACGCTCTTGGACTGGAGGGGCTTCCTCCTCCCCTTGGTCGGATTGCAGCTCAGCCAGGCACCGCCGCTCGTGGTCGTCACGACCGTCTTCCACCGGAGGGACGCGGTGGCGCTGGTGTTCTTCATGATGACGGCCTGGGGCGCCGGATTGGGTCCGCTCAGGGGCGCGTTGAAGGTCAAGCTGGCCGGGGTGACCGAGATCGTCGGGTCGATCGTCAAGGGGAACGCCGCGGAGGCAAGGAACCCCGCGTCGAGCGTCATCTCGAGGTCCGACCCCCGGAGCGCGTACCCGAGCGGCTGCGTGCGGCCCGAAGCGTCGATCGCGGTCGCCGCTCCGTAGGTCAGGACGGGCATCCCGAACCCGTCGCTGAACTCGATCCGATCCCCGGGCGCGCCCGGGGTCCCGGCCCTGCGGACGGGATGGAGCGCGGAGGCGAGGGCGACCACGACCGAGAGCGGGCCCCGGTCGCGCCACGGGGCGAGGGCTTCCGACAGGACGAAGACCTGCTCGACGTCTCCGCCCTTGAGCAGGTATTTCTCGGCCACTTCGCCACGCTGATAGACGACTTCGTCCCGAGTCCCCTTCTCGAGGCGCGGCGCGACCGAGGAGAGCGAGTCCGCGGGAACGACGCTCCGGCCGCCGATGCGGAGGTCCTTCAGCCGCAGCGAGAGTGAACTGTCGCCGAAGGCGAGGCGGACGTCTTCCGTCGAGAACGTCTGCTCGTACCCGTCCGACGACACGCGAACGGGGCCGTCCGGCTCCTGCCGGACTACGGGGGCGCCGTAGAACCGGACTTCGGGCGCGGCCGCGGCCCTGGAGCGGGAAGCCACGGGCGACGATTCATCCCTGTCGGACGGATCTCCGGGCAGGCGCGGATCGCAGACGCGATCCGGACGGGCGGCGGTCGACGCGGTCCTGTCGTCGAGAGCGCCTTCTCGCCGGCGGACGAGCGCGATTCCTGCGAGGATCGCGAGGAAGGCGAGTCCGAGCGATGCCGTCCTGGGAAGTCGAGTCATCCGGCCCATTTGCTGCCCTCCGAGGGAACTCTCACAACTCCGGTCGTATACCGACGAAGAGACACTTACACCCGGTCCTATCCCTGATTCCCTCGAGAGGCGCTCTATGGCGGGTGGGCGCACCCCCCCCCTCCCCGCTA
>JAHFOZ010000629.1 GCA_023261405.1 Planctomycetota bacterium | reverse complement strand
CACCGAGGGAACAAAGCGGAACCCCCTTGGGAGGGGGCCGGGGCCACCCGACCGTCCGCAGCTCCGTTGCCTCCATGTCCACTGCGGTGAAATCGGGGACCTGAACATGCCCGTCTTCAAAGCCTACGATGTGCGCGGCAAGTATCCCTCCGAGATCAACGAGGACCTTGCCGAGCGGCTTGGATCGGCCACCGCCCGCTTCCTCAAGGCCCGCCGCCTGGGCGTGGGGCGTGACGTGAGGCTCTCCGCCCCCTCCATCGCCGCCGCCGTCGCCCGCGGGGCGGGCTGCGAGGTGGTGGACATCGGCCTATGCACCACCCCCATGCTCTACTTCGCCGTGGGCCGGCTCGAGCTCGACGGCGGCATCATGGTCACCGCCTCCCACAACCCCCCTGAAGATATCGGCTTCAAGATCTGCCGCGAGAAGGCCTTCCCCATCGGCGAGAACACCGGCCTCAAGGAGATCGAGCGGATGTGCGCGGAGAAGCCGGCGGGGGGCTCGAAAGTCGTCCTTCACCCGGTCGCTGCCGACTATCGCACCCACATCCGCCGCCATGTGACGAACGTGCCGCGACTGAAGATCGCCGTGGACACCGCCCACGGCTCGGTCGGCGCGCACTTCGACGCGATCTTCGGCGATCTCCCCGTGGAGTTCGTCCGCCTCTGCTTCGAGCCGGACGGCCGCTTCCCGAGCCACGAGCCGAACCCCCTCAAGGATGAGAACGTCCGCGACCTCCAGGAAGCCATGGTGAAGACCGGGGCCGACCTGGGGGCCGCCTTCGATGGCGACGGGGACCGCTGCATGTTCTTCGGCCCCGGCGGGCGACGGATCGCGAGCGACCTGGTGACCGTGCTCCTGGCGCGCGCCGAGCTCCGCCGGAGCCCGGGCGCCGCGATCGTCTATGACCTCCGCTCGAGCCGCGTGGTCCCCGAGGAGATCCGGAGGGCCGGTGGCGTGCCCGTGCGCGAGCGCGTGGGCCACGCCTTCATCAAGCAGACGATGAAGGAGAAGAACGCGGCGCTGGGCGGCGAACTCTCCGGCCACTATTACTTCCGGGACCATTACTTTGCCGATTCCGGCATGATGGCGTTCGCCAAGCTCCTCGACCTCCTGGGGGCCGAAAAGAAACCCGTGGAAGAACTTCTCGCCCCGCTCCGCCGCACCGCGACCACCGGCGAGATCAACTTCCGAGTCTCCGACAAGGACACGCTCATGCGCGCCCTGGCCGAGACCTTCCACGACGGCCGCCAGGACTCCCTGGACGGCATCACGGTCGAGTACGACGACTGGTGGTTCAACGTGCGCTGTTCGAACACCGAGCCGCTCATGAGGCTAAACCTCGAAGCCACCAGCCAAAGCCGGCTCGAGCAGGCCCGCGGGCGCCTGTTTTCGATCCTGGGGAAACCTGTCTAAGGCGAGCTTGTAGCCGAGAGCCCGTAGCTCGTACCCTGACGGCTAAAAGCTATCGGCTACAAGCTGGTCTTCGTCAATTCCCTTGACTCCCCGCCCATGGGAGATACACTTTCTACATCGGGCGGCCCCAAGGGGGATTCTGGCGCGGGATCGAGGGAGCCGTCCGGAGTGCGGTTAGGAGGAAAGGGCGCGCGTGTTGTTGCCGTGCCCGGCGGTGTTCGCCGGGATTCCGTGGATAGTCAAGGAGGAAGCATGCTTAAGTTGGCTCGCAAAGGCTTCACCTTGGTGGAACTGCTGGTGGTCATCGTCATTATCGCCGTTCTCATCGGACTACTGCTGCCAGCCATCACCAAGGCGCTGAGGCGCGCAAAGGTCGCGAACTGCTCGAACAACCTGTCCCAGATGTGGAAGATGGCGTACATCTACCAGGCCCAGTTCGGCGGGCGCTCGAAGACCATGAATTCGTTGCCCGGGGGGCAGTTCTGGAGGGCGCTCGAGAAGACCAACCCGCCTCTCATCATGATCAGCAACATCGACATCTTCCTGTGCCCCGTGAAGGGCGAGGGCAATCCTGGCGACCTGCAGTACTACGGACCGTGCGTGTCGGTCAACAAGATCTCCGATGGTGGGCCGATCGCTTGTGACGACATCGCCGCCCAGAACCACGGGGAGGAGGGAGTCAACATGCTCAGGAAATCGGGGGACGTGCAGGAGCTCACCCCGGATGACCTGGCCGCCATCCCGGCCACCTTTACCGGTCAGGATGGGCTCCCCGTCCAGTAGGTTGTTTCTCATCGCGATCCCGGGCCCCGGCGTGACGAACGCCGGGGCCTTTTTATTTCTGTTATGATGAGCCCGTGAAGCGGGCCCTTCCCCATCTCTTCTTCGGAGCCGTTACCCTCGCCGTCTTC
>JAHFOZ010000255.1 GCA_023261405.1 Planctomycetota bacterium | reverse complement strand
TCATGGAACATGTGAGATCGGTCCTCGGCGCAATCAACGCAGGACCCGAAGCAGCCATCACCATCAGTCGTCACGTGAGCCCACATGCTATTCGGATATACTTGGGGACAGGTACTTAGGTTCAAAACCCGATTCGGGACCTTCATCTGGGTACTCATTGTCACCGTTTGCATCACTCTCCTATTTTGGGGCGCCAATCAAGTACGACACCTTCTGTATGGCACCTATTTTAATTCCGATGAGCTGAAGGAATGCCAATCACTTTGTGACTCGGGAGCTAGATTAGTTGGGCTGGTCTATAGACACAAGGCAACAATAGGTTCGTTCCCTAGTGGTTTTGATGAGATGAATGACGTTCACCGAGAAGATCGTAATGCCTGGGACTACATATACACTAGAGAAGAAGATGAGTTCACGTTGTGGAGCCGCCGGTGTAGATTCCTACTCCGCTATGAGAGCAAGAAGGGTTCTTGGATGGTTGCTAGGTGGCCGGACTCTTCACCACGTCGCTTGTAAGAGTTCGCCGGCAGGCACGAAGGAGGGAGGCGGATAGAGGTCGTGCGCCCGGGTGAGGAGCGTGGAGTCCCTCATCAGGATGTAGCGGATCTCCCGGGGGAAGCTCAAGACCCACTGGCGGATGGGGACCGGGGGGAGGACGTTGTCCACCCAGTGGGCGGCCGTGTCGGCCATCCGCCGTCCCATGCACGAGGGGCAGAAGCCCCGGCCGGCTCAGCTGAACCCGACCACGGAATCGTAGCCGCAGTCGCCCCACCCTCCTTCGCTGCCTTTGGGAATTCAGCTTCCGAGGGCAAGCCGCACCCGGGCGAAGCACATTCGCCAGGACCCCGCAGTCCAGGTAGCGCTCGAACTCCTGGCGCACGTAGGTGGGGAGCCCGCGGCCGCCGCCCCAGCCGGAGGCGCGCTCGAGGAAGGTCGACAGGCCCTCCTGGATCACGCGATAGAGGACCGACTCCTGGGGCTTGCGCCTCCGGTACGCCGCCGAGATCCCGCCCACGCGGGAGAGCAGCGCAAGAAACGTGCCTGCGGAATCCGCGCGCGCTCGCGGTCCGAAGATTCGGCCGCGTTCTGTTTCGTAGGCGAATACCCCGGAAGATCAGGGGATTCGAACCCCTACGGCTTCGGGGGGGTGCGGATGGCGCTGCTGGAATGGGAGGCCTGGAAGACGCCTGAGAGGGTGCGGAGCATCGAGTCGCGCGTGAAGGGCTTGACCACGTAGGCGCGCGCCCCCTTCTGGACGGCGGCGAGGGCGGCGTCTTTCGAAGCGTCCCCCGAGAGGACCACCACCGGCGCATTGGAGTTCTCCGCGAGCCAGGAGACGAACTGGTACTCGTCCGCCGTGGCGAGGCCCACGTCCAGGATCGCGCAATCGATCCTCCGGTTCTCGGCGAGCAGGGTCATCGCCTGCGCAGCCGTTTCCTCCAGGACCTGATACCCGGCCTCGCGCAGCAGGGCGGCGAGCGCCTGGCGGTACTTGAGCATGTCTCCCAGGAGCAGGACGGAGCGTCGCTGGCCGGCGGGGACCGCGTACGGCGAGCGCGGGGCGGCGGCTTGTCCCGGCTTGGGGGCCGTCAGCCGCGTGGTCTCGGCCTTGAGGTGGACCATCGTGGCGCCCTCGCGGTCGAGGATCTTGATGAACCCCTTGGTGGCCAGGACGAAAACCGCGCGCATGGCCTCGAAGCGGGGATAGAGGGACAGACGGATCACCTCGGAAATCCCGACCCGCCCGTTGATCTCCTTGTAGATGGCCGCGAGCAGGTCGGGGCTGAGGCCCAGCTTGTCCGGCGTGAAGGGCTTGGTGGTCCGGATCGGGATCATGCTCTCGTCGTGGAGCACCTTCCGGATCACGGTGAGTTCGTCGGCGCGCCGGGCGGCCTCCAGCATCACGGAGGTGGGAGAGGCGTCCACGATGACGTCCGCGAGGGGGAAGTCCTTGGGGCGCGCCGGCTCCGGGCCGTCGTTGAACTCGAACTTCGCCTCCGTCCAGGAGAAGAGGTCGTAGATCTCCTCCTGGGCCTGCTCCCGCAGCGCCGTCTCGATGTCGGCCTTCGTCACGATGCCCTGCCGGCTCACCAGCTCGCCCAGGCGCTTTCCGGTCTTCTGCTGCTCCAGCAGCAGCGCGTCCAGCTGGGCGCGGGTGATCTTGCGGGTGCGGATGAGGATCTCCCCGAGCGAACTGGTCTTGCGCGTGCTCGTGGCCAGGAGACGCATCCCGTCCGGGCTGATGTGGATGCACTTCTGCATCTGGGACTGCGTGATCGTGAGGGTGCCCGCGCCCTGGTTGTTGGCGAGGTGCTGGAGGAGGTCCGCCAGGCTCATGATCGCGACGTCCCCGCGCAACTCTGCCATAGTCTCCTGATTCTGGCCGAAACCCGTCAATCCTGCAAGGCGTTCGAGAGGCGCTCCACCAGGAGGTCCTCCTTGACGGGCTTGACGAGCACGTACCGGGCACCCGAGGTGAGGGCGTGGGCGATCGCCTGCTTGGACGCGTTGTCCGAGAGGATGATGACGGGCCGGTCCGTCCGCTCGCGGAGACGCCGGCAGATGGCGAGGCCGTCCTCCGTGCCGAGGGGCACGTCGAGCACCACCGCATCCACCTGCTCCTCCTCGCCCGCGCCGGGGAGATCCTCGGGGCGCGATCCCTCGATCACGTGGAACCCCGAGGTCCGCAGCGCGATGGCCAGGGCCGAGCGGAACGTCGGGAGATCGCTGAGCACGAGGACCGTCTTCCCCCGGGAAAGGCGGCGGTCCGTGCCGTGGGACGAGACCCGGCGGATGACCGTGATGGGGCCCGTGGAGCCGTCGCCCCGGTCGCGGATCTTGATCACGCCCCGCTTGGCCAGGCCGTACAGGGTGCGCAGCACGGTGAATTTGGGGTAGAGGGACTCCTCGATCACGTGTCCCACCGAGCGCTCGGCGTTCACGAGGGGGAGGATGTCCTCGATCGCGGCCTTGTCGAGCGAGGGGTCGTCCAGCGAGGCCGGGAGCTCGAGGCGTTCCGGGATCAGCCGGACATCGGGGATGACGGACTGGATCTGCTGGAGCTCGTCCAGCCGGCGGGCGGCCTCGATCATGATGGTCATGACATTGGAGTCCAGGACGATGCTGGAGAGGGGGCCGTGGTCGGGGAGGGCGGGGCCGTCCCGGGCCTCCTGAAATGAGAACGTGGCCCCCTGCCAGGTGAAGAGGTCGTAGATCTCCTCGGCCACCTGCTCGCGGAGGGCGCCCGCGATGATTTCGCCCGTGAGGATGCCCCGGGTCGCGACCAGTTCGCCCAGGGGGGTGCCCGTGCGGCGCTGCTCGGCCAGGAGTTCGTCCAGCTGCTCGCGGGTGATGCGGCCGGTCCGGATCAGGATCTCGCCGAGGGGATTGGTCCTGCGGGCCCCGGACACCAGCCGGATCCCCTCCGGGGCGAAGGCGATCACCTTCTTCTGCGACCCCTCCATGATGCTCAGGAAGCCCTCGCAGCCGTTCATCGAGAGCATCTGAAGGAGGTTGGCGATGCCCAGGACCTCGACATCTCCACCGATCGTGCCCATCGTCTATCTCACCCTCTCCGTTCGTTTCGGGATGAGGATCGGTACGCCCCGGGCATCCTGTGCCTTGAGGTGGCCCCCGGTGAAGAGCGCCTGGATGGCCCGCATCGTGATGAAGCGGGGATAGATCGAGGACTGGACGATCTCCCGCATGGTGTTCCTCCCGTTGATGAGGGGGAGGATGTGGTCGATCACCTCCAGGTCCCCGCCCAGTTCATCCGCATGGATCTCGAAGTTGAACTTCTGGAGCCTGATCTCGTCGTCGTGGAAGATCCGCCGGGTCATGAGCATCTCGTCGTTCCGGCGCGCGGCCTCGAGCAGGAGCGAGGTGATGTTGGCGCCGAAGGTGACCCCGGCGAGCGGGTTGTCGACCTGGTGGTTTCGGACCGTGCGTCCCTCGGCGAATTCGAAGGCGGCATCCGACCACATGAACATGTCGAAGATCTCCTCCTCGATCTGCTCCCGGAGCGCATCCTCCACATCGGACTTCTTGACGAGCCCGCTGGTCATGGCGATCTGGCCGAGTTTCCAGCCCAGCAGCTTCTGTTCCTTGAGGAGCGCTTCGAGATCGTGGGAGCTGATCCGCCGCTTCCGGAGCAGGATCTTGCCCAGCCGCGTGACCCGCCGCATCGTTGAAGAGAGGAGCCGGATGCCCTGGGAGGCGAAATGGATCGTCTTCTTCTCGTTTCCTTTGTAGAGCGTGAGGACTCCCTCGCGTGCGTTCATGGACAGCAGCTGAAGCAGGTTCCCGAGGCCCAGGATGTCCACGTCTCCTTTGAGGATTCCGCCCATCGCTCAATCCCTCTCCGCGGCCACGCGGCGTATGGCCTCGGGGTAGGCGACGCATTCGGCCCGGAAGACGCGGTCGGCCAGCGTGTCGGACGTGTCGCCGGGCAGGACGGGGACGCGCTCCTGGAGGATGATGGGGCCGCTGTCGTACTCGAGGCCGGCGAAGTGGACCGTGCAGCCCGATTCCTTCGCCCCGGCGGCCAGCACCGCCTCATGCACGCGGTGCCCGTAGAACCCCTTGCCGCCGAAGGCCGGGAGAAGCCCGGGATGGATGTTGAGCACCTGCCCAGCCCACTTCGGGGGGAAGAGGTAGAGGTTGAGGAAGCCCGCCAGGATCACCAGGTCGAACTGGATCGTCCCGAGGAGCGACGTCATCGCGTCGCTGAAGGCGGCGGTGTCCAAGAAGGCCCTGCGTTCCACCACGTGCGTGGGAAGGCCCCTGAGGCGGGCGCGCTCCAGGCCGTACGCGTCCGAGCGGCTCGAGACGACCGCCGTGATCTCGGCCTTCAGCGAGCCGTCGTCGATCCGGTCAATGAGATTCTGGAGGGTGCGCCCGCTTCCGGACAGGAGGACGGCCAGTTTCACAGGAACCTTCATGCCTCTCTTGTCGTTCTACCCCTATATCCCAGCCCTGCACGCACGATTCCACTGATAGAATATCATAGAAGCGGGGGGTACCGGCCATGAAAGTCTGGGGAACGCTCGCCCTGGCGATCCTGGTCTCGGGCTGCGCCGGGGCACGGAAGCCTGAGGCGCAGACTTCGGGGAACTCCATCGGCAAGGAACTGGTGGCCCGCCTGCACGTGGAGCAGGGGTACCGGCCCATGCCCCAGGGCGCCCAGACCCCATCGGCATTCCTTGGCATGCACCCGGGGGCTTACGTGGCGACGGGTTGGACGACCTGCTGCCGGACCTGGCCCGGCTGCGACCCCTCGTTCGGGACGTACCCCCGGCCGGGCCATGGCACGGGCTGCGGGCGGGGCCCCTGCTGCTGCGACTGACGAGTTATCCGACTATCCCACGACGGCGACGCAGCGCCCGCAGAGGCCCGGGTGGGCGGCGTTTGCGCCCACGTCGGCGCGCAGGTTCCAGCAGCGGTCGCACTTCGGATGGGGCGATTTCTCGACGCGGATGGAGAGCCCTTTGACATCCGCCGATTCCATCCGCCCCGGAGCGGCGGCCCAGACCACCTCGGAAACGATCAGGGCCTCCTCGAGGTCCACGGCCCTGAGCGTCCGGTCGAGCCCGGCTTCCGCGGCGTGGAGGGTCACCCGAGCCTCGAGGGATTTCCCGATCGTCCCGGCGGCGCGGAGCTTCTCGAGTTCCCGGTAGACTTCCGACCGCACCTTCCAGACCGTCTCCCACTTGGGATCGGCGGTGGCGTTGCCGGCCTCGGGCCAGAGGGCAAGGTGGACGCTCTCCGTCTCGCGGGACGGGAGGTAGCCCCAGACTTCCTCGGCCGTGTGGCACAGGGTCGGGGCGAACATCTTGACCAGGGCCACGAGGATGTCGTGAAGCACCGTCTGGCCCGAGCGACGCTCGCGCGAGGTCCGGCCGCTGGTGTAGAGGCGGTCCTTGAGCACGTCGAAGTAGAGCGCGCTCATGCGGACTCCGCAGAACTGGTGGAGCTCCTGGTAGGCCCGGAAGAACTCGTAGTTCTCGTAGTGCTTCGTGACGCGCCGCACCAGCGCGGAGAGTTCGGCGGCGGCCCAGCGGTCCACGTCGAGCAGGTCGGTGACGCGGTCCTTCGGCGGATCGAAATCATGGGTCGATCCCAGGAGATAGCGGAAGGTGTTCCGGATCTTCTTGTAGGGGTCGGCGCGCTCCTTGAGGATCTCCCAGGAGAGCGGGATGTCGTCGGTGTAGTCGATCGAGGAAATCCACAGGCGCATGAGGTCGGCGCCGATCTTCTCCACCACCTCGTCCACGGGCATGGGCTTGAAGGCGCCCGACTTCGCCTGCTTTTCGCCGGTCCTCGGGTCCATGAGGAAGCCGTGGGTGACCACTTCCTTGAAGGGCGCCTGCCCGGTCGTGAAAATGCTGGCCAGGAGCGATACCTGGAACCAGCCGCGGTGCTGGTCGGTCCCCTCGAGGTAAAGCTCGGCGGGGAAGTGGAGTTCCGGGTGCTTCATGGCGACGGCGCGGTGGCTCGCCGCGGATTCGAACCAGACGTCGAAGATGTCCTGCTCCTTGTCGAAGGTCGTGCCGCCGCAGGGGCAGGCCGTGCCGGTGGGGAGGATGTCCTTCGCCTCGGTGGTGAACCAGGCATCGGCGCCACCGCGGGCGAAGAGCTTCTTGACGGCGTCGAAGGTCCGCTGGTTGCAGAAGGGCTTCCTGCAGGAGACGCAGTAGAAGCCGGGGATCGGCACGCCCCAGGAGCGCTGGCGCGAGACGCACCAGTCGGGCCTATCCTGCAGCATGCTGCTGATCCGGTTTTCCCCCCAGGCGGGCACCCAGCGGGTCTTCTTCACGGCGTCGAGCGCGGCCTGGCGGCCGCCGGCGTGATCGATCAGCACGAACCACTGCTCGGTGGCCCGGAAGATGACGGGCTGCTTGCAGCGCCAGCAGCAGGGATAGGGGTGGGTGAACTCCTCGTGGTGGACGAGGACGCCGCTCCTGCGGAGGTCCTCGACGATCCTCGGGTTGGCCTGGAAGACCTGCTGGCCGGTGTACCCCGGGGCCTCCGCTGTGAAGATGCCGCCTTCGTCGACGGGGGAGAGGGTGGGGAGCTTGTATTTCAGTCCGGTTTCGTAGTCGTCCGCTCCGTGGCCGGGCGCGGTGTGGACGAGGCCGGTGCCGTCGGTGACGGTGACGTAGTCGGCGGGGACGACGGGGCACTCGTGCCCGTAGAGTGGGTGCTTGTACTTCTGCCCCTCCAGGGCCTTGCCCTTGATCGTCCCGACCTGCTCGCCGAGGGGGAACTTCTTCCGGCATTCCTCGAGGCGCTGGGGGGCGATGATCGCGTCGCGGTCGCGGAAGCGCACGATGGCGTAGTCCAGGCCCGGGTTCACCGCCACGGCCACGTCGGCCGGGAGGGTCCAGGGGGTGGTCGTCCAGACGAGGAGGTCGGTCTTCGGCCTCGTGGTCATCTCGAACGCGACATAGATCGAGGGGGAGGGGAGGTCCTTGTATTCGAGTTCGGCCTCGGCCAGCGCCGTGCGGTCCTGGATGCACCAGTGGATGGGCTTCTGGTGCTTGGCGACGTGGCCCTTCTGCCAGAGGAGTTCGAAGACCTCGATGATCGCCAGTTCGTACGCGGGGTCGATCGTGAGGTAGGGTTTCTCCCAATCGCCGAGGACGCCGAGGGACTTGAACTGTCGG